>CAMLHR010000057.1 GCA_946479915.1 uncultured Lysobacter sp. | reverse complement strand
TGCGCGCCGACGTTGATCGCCGCGAGCTGGTCGGTAATGAGGTCGCTGCGGTCGCCGGACACGATCTCGGTGAGCGTGCGCGAGTTGATCTCGTTGCGCAGCGAATCCTTGATGATCGGCGCCAGGCGGCTGACGGCGATGGATTCGTCGCCACCGGTCGCGCGGTAGAACTGGCCGACGTCCGCGATCATGCCGATGGCGAAGAAGTCCACGCTCACGTCCTTGCGTTCGGACGTCAGGTAGCGCTCCGGTTCGGCGTCGAGGACCTGCAGGCGGCGGTCGAAGATCCGCGCCGTCTCGACGAGCGGGATCTTGAAGTGCAGGCCGGGGCCGGCCGTGCGCTCGACGCGGCCGAACTTGAGGACCATCGCGGTCTCGCCCTCGCGCACGACGTAGGTCGAGCCGAGCAGCACGAACAGCGCGGCCACGGCAACCACGATCCAGGCGGTCCGGTTCATCGCAGGGGCTCCTGGGCGTTGCGGGGCTGGCGCGGCGGGCGCGGCAGGCCGGTGTCGTTGGCCGGGGCGGCGCCCGGCGTCACCACGTCGGGCGGCACGACCGGCGGCGCCGACGCATTGGCGCCGCCGCCCCGGGTCCCGTCGGCCTGCCCCATCGGCACGTAGATCAGCTGGCGCGAGTCGGCGCCGACGACCTTGCGGTTGCCGGCCATCACGTCCTCGACGGTCTGCAGCCACAGGCGCTTGCGGGTGACCTCGGGCGCGGCCTGGTATTCGTCGAGCAGCAGCGAGAAGCGTTGCGCCTCACCGGTGGCCTGCGCGACCACGGCGGCCTGGTAGCCCTCGGCGGCCGTGCGCACGCGCGCGGCGGCACCGCGCGCTTCCGGCACGACCTTGGCGGCATACGCCTCGGCCTCGCTGATCAGGCGGTCCTTGTCCTGCTGCGCGCTGTTGACGTCGTCGAACGCCGGCTTGACCTCCTCCGGCGGGCGCGCGTTGGGCAGGTTGAGCTCGGTGACGACCAGCCCGGTCTGGTAGGCCCCCAGCGAGGCCTGCAACTGCTCGCGCGCGGACACGGCCAGCGCGTTGCGCGCGCCCAGCACGGTGTCGAGGGAGGAGCGGCCGACCTGCTCGCGCACGGTGCTCAGCGCCGCCTGTTGCAGCACCTGTTCCGCGTCGCGCGTCCCGAACAGGAACTGCTGCGGGTCGTCGATGCGGTACTGCACGTTGATTTCGACCTGCACGATGTTCTCGTCGCTGGTCAGCACCGGCACGTTGTCGCTGAAGGTCTTGATCTCGGTGGCGTTGACCTTGACCACGCGCTCCACCGGCCAGGGCCACTTGAAGTTCAGGCCGGGCTGCATGGTGCGGGCGTACTCGCCGAAGCGCAGCACCACGCCGCGCTGCTGCTCGGTCACCAGCACGAGGCTGCTGAAGAGGATCCACAGCAGCAGGACGGCGCCGATCCAGCGCAGGGCGCCGCCGCCCCCGCCGTCGAACAGGCCGCGAAAGGGATCCGGGAGCCGGTCCGTGAAGCGGCCGTTGCCGCCGCGTCCTCTGGGGGTCCGGTTGCCGCCGGGGGTGTTCCAGGCCATGCCTGCTCCAGTCGCGAGGGCGCGCGCATGTGGCGCGCGATCGAATGAACGGGGAATTCTAGAGCAACGCCCGCAGCGGCGCCCCGAAGGCCTGCGCCGCCAGGCGCGACGCGTCGGCTTCCGGCAGGTCCAGCTGCACGCGCCAGCCGGCGTCCTCGTGCGCCTCGGAACGGACGGCGCCCAGGTCGTGCAGGCGCGCGCGCAGGCGGCCGGCATCGTTGGGCAGCAGCAGCTCGCCCGACACCCGGCGCAGGCCCAGCCGCGCCCCGAGCGCCCGGCGCAGCAGGTCCAGGCCGTCGCCGTCGCGCGCGGAGAGCCAGACGCGCTCGCGCACGGACTGGCCGAGCGCGGCGGCCTCCGCGGCATCCGCGCCGTCGTGCCGGGGGAGCGCGCCCTCGACCCGGTCGATCTTGTTGTACGCGAGCAGTTGCGGGATCCCGCCGGCGCCGATCTCGGCGAGCACCTCGTCCACCTGCGCGATGCGTTCCTCGCGCAACGGGTCGGCCGCGTCCACCACGTGCAGCAGCAGGTCGGCCTCGCGCGCCTCGCTCAGGGTCGAGCGGAACGCGGCGACGAGTTCGTGCGGCAGGTCGCGCACGAAGCCGACGGTGTCGGCCAGCACGGCCTCGCCGCCCGGCAGCGTGACGCGCCGCACCGTCGGGTCGAGCGTGGCGAACAGCTGGTCGGCGGCGTAGGCGCCCGCGCCGGTCAGCGCGTTGAACAGCGTGGACTTGCCGGCGTTGGTGTAGCCGACCAGTGCGATGCGCGGCAGCTCGCTGCGCACCCGCGCGCGGCGCATCTGCGTGTGCTGCACCTCCACTTTGTCCAGGCGCTTCTGCAACTGTTCCAGTCGCTTCTGCAGCAGGCGGCGGTCGGTCTCGAGCTGGGTCTCGCCGGGGCCGCGCAGGCCGATGGCGCCGCCGCGCTGGCGTTCCAGGTGGGTCCAGCCGCGGACCAGGCGCGTGGCCATGTGCCGGAGCTGGGCGAGCTCGACCTGGAGCTTGCCCTCGTGGCTGCGCGCGCGCAGCGCGAAGATGTCCAGGATCAGGCCGGTGCGGTCCACGACGCGCCGCTCGAGGACCTTCTCGAGGTTGCGTTCCTGCACCGGCGTGAGCGGATGGTTGACCAGCACCAGGTCGGCGCCGGTGGCCTCGCAGGCGGCCTTGATCTCGTCGAGCTTGCCGCTGCCGACCAGCGTGGCCGGGTTCGGGCGGTCGATGCGGGCGTTGAGCTGGGCGGCGACCGTGGCGCCGGCCGAGCGCGCCAGGTCCGCGAATTCCTCGGCCAGCCCCTCGTCGGGCGGTCCGCCGGCGTGGGGCTGGATCAGCAGGGCCGTTTCGCCCCGGCGGGATCGTTCGAACATCCCCGCAGGATGGGGCCTGCCCGGGGCCGGATCAACCTGGGGGAGGCGCTTCAGCGGCCGATCATTCCGCCGGGAGTTCGTCGCCTTCCGGCTCGTCGCCATTGGACGACTGCACGTAGCCGCCGCCCGGCCCGACGCGCACGTTGCGCGCCGGCACGACGGTGGAGATCGCGTGCTTGTAGACCATCTGGCTGACGGTGTTGCGCAGCAGGACCACGAACTGGTCGAACGATTCGATGGTGCCCTGCAGCTTGATGCCGTTGACGAGGTAGATCGAGACCGGGACGCGTTCGCGACGCAACGCGTTCAGGAACGGGTCCTGCAAGGATTGCCCCTTGGACATTGGTGTTTTCCCCAACTTTCAGAGTCTGCCTGGCGGCCAGGCCCAAGGCGGGTCCGGAACCGCGCCGCGCGACTGCTCCCCTCCGCGCGGCCGTTGGATGTTACACGAACGCCGAGACCGCCCCGTGCAACCGGTCACGGTCCGTGGCGGGGTCGAACCAGCGGGCGTCGAGTTCGCCGCGCAGCCACGTGAGCTGGCGTCGCGCGAGTTGCCGGGTGGCGAAGACGGCCCGGTCCCGGAAGGTCGCGAGGTCCGTCCCGCCCGCCAGGTGCTCCCAGGCCTGGCGGTACCCGACCGCGCGCAGGGCCGGGAGCTGCAGCGGGCGCGGATGGTCGCGCAACCCGGGCAGGTCGCGCAGCCGCGCGACCTCGTCGAGGAAGCCCGCGGCGAGCATGGCGTCGAGCCGTTGCTCGATCCGCGCGTGCAGCGTGGCGCGGTCGGCGGGCGCGAGCACCAGCTTGAGCACGCGCACGGGCAGGCGCGGCGGCGGCGGATCCGCCTGCCAGGCGCTGATGCCGCGACCGCTGAGGCGCCAGACCTCGAGCGCGCGCTGGATGCGCTGGGCGTCGTTGGGGCGGATGCGCCGGGCCGCGGCGGGATCCACGCCGGCGAGGTCGCCGTGCAGCGCGGCCCAGCCGCGTTCGGCCGCCTCCGCCTCGAGCGCCGCGCGGACGTCCGGATCGGCCTCGGGCATCGGCGACAGCCCGTGCAGCAGCGCGCGGAAGTACAGGCCGGTGCCCCCGGCGAGGATCGGCAGCCGCCCCCGCGCGACGATGGCGTCGATCGCCCGGCGCGCATCGGCGGCGAACTCGGCGGCCGAGTACGGCTGCCATGGTTCGCGCACGTCGAGCAGGTGGTGCGTGGCGCGCGCGCGTTCCGCCGGCGTCGGCTTGGCCGCGCCGATGTCCAGGCCGCGGTACACGAGCGCCGAATCGACGCTGACGATCTCGCCGCCCAGCCGCTCCGCCAGTTCCAGTGCCAGCGCGGTCTTGCCCGACGCCGTCGGGCCCATCAGGGCGATCGCTGCAGGGCGCACGGGAGCAATCAGTAGCCGGTTGCGCGCAGCTCGTCGCGCACGGCGCGATGGGTGTCGACGATGTGCGCCGGCGGCGCGCGGTCGAGCAGGCTGCCGGCCACCACCGCGATCGACGCCAGGGCCACGCCGGGCACCATCTCGTACAGCGCGCTGCCGGTGAGCGGCCAGAGCCCGACGGTCAGCGCGCCGACCGCGATGCCGGCGAACGCACCGACCCGCGTCATCCGCTCCCAGAACAGCGAGAACACGACGACCGGGCCGAACGCCGCGCCGAAGCCCGCCCACGCATAGGCCACGAGCCCGAGCACGCGGCTGTCGGGATCGCGCGCGATCCAGATCGCGACCAGCGACACCAGCAGCACCATCGCCCGGCCGAACCACACCAGCTCGCGCTGCCCGGCGCCCGGGCGCACGAAGCCGCGGTAGAAATCCTCGGTCAGCGCACTCGAGCACACGAGCAGCTGGCACGACAGCGTGCTCATGATCGCCGCGAGGATCGCCGACAGCAGGATGCCCGCGATCCACGGGTTGAACAGCACTTCCGAAAGCGCGATGAACACGCGTTCCGGGTTCTCCCGGACCATCGCCCCCTGCCCCGGGTTCGCGCCGAAGTACGCGATGCCGAAGAAGCCCACGGCCATCGAGCCGAGCAGGCACAGGATCATCCAGGTCATGCCGATGCGGCGCGCCTTCGGGATCGTGCGCACGGAGTCGGCAGCCATGAAGCGCGCGAGGATGTGCGGCTGGCCGACGTAGCCCAGGCCCCAGGCCAGCAGCGACACGATGCCGACGAACCCGAGCGCGCCGCCCGCGAACCAGTCCAGGCGCGCCGGGTCCACCTGCTCGACGACGGCGAAGCTCGCATCGAGGCCGCCGGTCGCCACGATCACCATGACAGGCGCCAGTATCAGCGCGAAGATCATCAGCGTCGCCTGCACGGTGTCGGTCCAGCTCACGGCAAGGAAGCCGCCGACCAGGGTGTACAGGATGGTGGCGGCGGCACCCCACCACAGCGCCTGCGCGTACGGCAGGCCGAACACGCTCTCGAACAGCCGCGCGCCGGCGACGATGCCCGAGGCGGCGTACACCGCGAAGAACACCAGGATGACGGTGGCCGCGACGACGCGCAGCAGGCGACCGCCTTCCGCGAAGCGCGTGGTGAAGTAGTCCGGCAGGGTCAGCGCGTTGTCGGTGCGCTCGGTGTAGAGCCGCAGCGGGCCGGCGACGAAGCGCCAGTTGGCCCACGCGCCGAGCACCAGCCCGAGCGCGATCCAGGCCTCGGAGAGCCCGCGTGCGTACAGCGCGCCCGGCAGGCCGAGCAGCAGCCAGCCGCTCATGTCGGAGGCGCCGGCCGACAGCGCGGTCACGTAGCTGCCGAGCGAACGCCCGCCCAGGATGTAGTCGTCGAAGCTGCGCGTCGCGCGCCAGGCCAGGAACCCGATGACGACCATCGCCAACAGGTAGACGGCGAAGGTCACGAGCAGCGGCGTGCTGGCGGTCATGCGGAAATCCCCTGGTGGCCCCGCCGCGCAGCTTACTGTGGGAGCCGCTCCAGCGGCGAAACGCCAGGGGCATCGCCGCTGAAGCGGCTCCCACATCCGACGTCATTCGTCGTCGGGCCAGCGGATCGCCGGCGTCCCGGCGTCCGTCCGCGGCACCGGCACCGCCGCCACGGCGTTCCAGACCTTCAGCGCGTCCACCATCGCAGCCACGTCGTGCACGCGCAGGAGGCGCGCGCCGCGCTGGGCGGCGACCAGGTGCGCGGCGACCGAGCCGTGCACCCGCTCGCGCGGCTCGCCGCGCCCGGTCAGGTCGCCGATCGTGCGCTTGCGCGAGAGTCCGGCAAGGACCGGGACGCCCAGGTCAGTGAACCGTTCCAGCCGGGCGAGCAGCGTGACGTTGTGGTCGGCGGTCTTCCCGAAGCCGAAGCCCGGGTCGACGACGATCCGCTTCTTGTCGATGCCGGCCATCTCGGCCGCGAAGATCCGCTCGGCGAGGAAACGGTGGACCTCGCCGACGACATCGTCGTAGCGCGGGTCCGACTGCATCGAGCGTGGCTCGCCGAGCATGTGCATGAGCACGACCGGCACGCCAAGGGCCGCGGCGACCTCGAGCGCGCCATCGCGGCGGAGCGCGTACACGTCGTTGACCATGCCGGCGCCCGCCTCGACGGCGGCGCGCATGACCTCGGGCTTGGAGCTATCCACGCTGACGGGCAGCGCGGTCTCGCGGGCCAGGCGCTCGACCACCGGCACGACACGCCGGAGCTCTTCCTCGAGCGGCACCGCGTCCGCGCCGGGCCGGGTGGACTCGCCCCCCACGTCGAGGACATCGGCGCCCTCTGCGGCCAGCTTCAGCCCGTGCGCGACCGCGGCCTCGACCGTCGCGTGCTCACCGCCGTCGGAAAACGAATCCGGCGTGACGTTGACGATGCCCATGACGCGCGGGACGTCCAGTCGCAGGATGCGGCCGGCGCAGTCCAGGGTCGGGACGATGTCGAACATGGCGGCCCCTTCGCCGCCGAAGGCGGCTCCCACAGTGTCCGTCAGGTCTGCGCGGCGGGGTCGGCGATCGGCGGCAGCGGCGGACGGGCGTCGTCGGACTTGTCCTTGCCGTTGCCGGTCCAGCCCGCCGGCGGCGGCGGCTCGTTGCCGGCCATGATCGCGTCGATCTGCGGCGCGTCGATGGTCTCGTATTCGAGCAGGGCCCTGGCCATCGTGTGCAGCTTGTCGATGTTCTCGGTCAGGATCGTCCGGGCGCGCGCATAGGCCGCATCGAGGATGCCGCGCACGACCTCGTCGATCTTGCGTGCGGTGTCGTCGGAGACGGCCTTGTGCTGGGTCACGGAACGGCCCAGGAACACTTCGTCCTCTTCCTCGCCGTAGGCGATCGGTCCGAGCTCCTCGGACAGGCCCCACTTCGTGACCATGGCGCGCGCCATCTGGGTGGCACGCTCGATGTCGTTGGACGCGCCCGTGGTGACCTTGTCCGTGCCGAAGATCAGCTCCTCGGCCACGCGTCCGCCGTACAGCGTACAGAGCTTGCTGTGCAGGCGTTCGCGCGTCGAGCTGTAACGGTCGCCCTCGGGCAGGAACTGGGTCACGCCCAGCGCCCGACC
>CAMLHR010000056.1 GCA_946479915.1 uncultured Lysobacter sp. | reverse complement strand
GATCGTCGCCGCCCTCGCCGCGCTGCCCGCCGCATGACCGCCGCGGGGTCGCTGGCCGGCCGCCGCTTCGTGGTGAGCGCCGGTCCCACCTACGAGGACATCGATCCGGTCCGCTTCCTCGGCAACCGCAGCAGCGGCCGCATGGGGTTCGCGATCGCGGCCGCGGCTGCGCGGCGTGGCGCCGGCGTGGTCCTGGTGGCCGGGCCGGTCGCGTTGCCGACGCCGCCGGGCGTCGCGCGCGTGGACGTGCGCTCGGCGGCGCAGCTGCACGACGCCGTGCTCGCGGCGCTGCCGGCCGACGCCTACATCGGCGCGGCGGCGGTCGCGGACTGGACGCCGGTGGCGCCATCGGCGTCGAAGCTCAAGAAGCAGCCGGGCGAGGACCGGCTGGTGCTGGCGTTCGCACGCACGCGCGACGTGCTCGCGGCGGTCGCCGGCCATCCCGCGCGGCCGCGCCTGGTCATCGGCTTCGCCGCGGAAACCGGTGGCGACCTGGCGGCCCATGCGCGGGCGAAACTGGACGGCAAGGGCGCGGACGCGATCGCCGCGAACCGCGTCGGCGTGCCCGGCAGCGGCTTCGAGTCGGACGACAACACGCTCGAGGTGTTCTGGCGCGACGGCATGCGCACGCTGGGGCCCGCATCGAAGCAGGACGTCGCCGAACGCCTGCTCGACCTGCTCGTGCCGATCAGCAATGCGAAGGAACCGGAATGACGACGATGCACGTGCTGCAGGTCAAGCTGCTGGATCCGCGCCACGGCGACGCGTGGCCCCTGCCCGCGTACGCCACCGATGCCAGCGCCGGCATGGACCTGCGCGCGGCGCTCGATGCGCCGCTCGAACTCGCGCCCGGCGACGCCGCGCTCATCCCGTCGGGACTGGCGATCCACCTCGCGGATCCGCGCCTGTGCGCGGTCGTCCTGCCGCGTTCCGGCCTGGGCCATCGGCACGGGATCGTGCTCGGCAACGGGACCGGGCTGATCGACGCCGACTACCAGGGGCCGCTGCTGATCAGCACGTGGAACCGCGGCCGCGAGCCCTACACGATCCAGCCCGGCGACCGCATCGCGCAGCTCGTCGTGCTGCCCATCGTGCGGGCGTCGCTGCAGGTGGTGGATACTTTCGAGCAGAGCGCGCGCGGTGAGGGCGGATTCGGCCACACCGGCGTGCGTTGAACAGGGGACCACGAATGACCGAGCCGACCAGCCGCCGACTGCCCGTCAACGCCGCGCAACTACGCCGCGCCCTGCCGGTCCTGGCGATCCTCTTCCTGCTCCTCGCGGGCTGGCTGGCGTGGAGCGGCTGGCGCCAGCAGCAGGACGCCGGCGACCAGCAGGTCCTGAAGCAGGCGCGCGACGGGGCGGTCCAGCAGGTCGCGTCGGCGCTGGCCGACGCGCGCGAACGGTTCCGCGAGCGGCTGGCCTCCCCGGACGTGCAGTCCGCGCTCGCCGCGCGCGACCTCGCCGCCGCGGGACGGGCGCTCGCCACCGGCTGGGAAGGTGTCGAGGGCGCAACGGTCGTCCCGGCCGACCTGGATGCCGAGTACGCCGCGGTCGCGGCCGGAGAAGGCACGTATGGCCGCCTGGCCGCACTCGAGGGCGCGCTCGTCGCCGACGGCGTGGTGTCCTCCGTCATCCGCGACGGCGACGGCCCGGTGCTCGCGGTCTCGGCGCCCGCGCGGGTCGACGACACGGTCGTGGGCATCGCCTACGCGCGCCTGCCGCTGGCCCCGATCGTCGCGCCGTTGAAGGCGTCCGCGCCCGGCCAGTCCGGCTACCTCGCACTGCGCAAGGGCGGCTACACCGTCGCCGAGCAGGGCAATGCAGCGCTGGCCGACCGTGGCGAGACGCTCGCGGTGAAGATCCCCGACAGCGAACTGCGCGTCGCCGCGGCGTTGCCGGATGCGACGGGCGGTCCGTTCGGGCTCGACGCGACGGCCTGTTTCATCGCCGCCGGGGTGCTGGTGCTGCTGGCGCTGGCCGCGCTGGCGGTGGCCCGGCGCAAGCCGCGGGCCGCGAACGCCGACGAGGCGGGCGAGGACGCCCCGATGACGCTGGCCGAAGCGCTGAAGCAGCCGTCGGCGCCGCCGCAGGACGACGAAGGGGCACAGGGCGATCCGCTGCCCGCGCCCGCGACCGGCGCGCCGTCGGTCGCGCTGGACCCCGGCATCTTCCGCGCCTACGACATCCGCGGTGTCGTCGGGTCCACGCTCGACCGCGGCGTCGCCTCGCTCATCGGCCAGGCGATCGGCTCGCTGATGAACGACGAAGGCCTGGTGGACATCGTCGTCGGCCGCGACGGCCGCCTGTCCGGCCCCGACATGCTCGAGGGCCTGGTCACCGGCCTGCGCCGCGCCGGGCGCAACGTCATCGACATCGGCATGGCGCCGACGCCCGTCGTGTACTTCGCCGCGTTCCAGCTGCATGCCGGCTCGTGCGTGTCGGTCACCGGGAGCCACAACCCGCCCGACTACAACGGCTTCAAGATCGTGGTCGGCGGCCAGACGCTGTCGGGCGACGCGATCACGGACCTGCACGCCCGGATCGCCGAGGGACGGCTGCATGTCGCGGAGGCGCCGGGGACCGTGCAGCAGCGCAGCGTGGACGAGGACTACATCGCGCGCATCGCGTCGGACGTGCAGCTCGACCGCCCGCTGCGGGTCGTGGTGGACGCCGGGAACGGCGTCGCGGGCGCCATCGCGCCGCGCGTGCTCTCCGCGATCGGCGCGGAAGTGACGCCGCTGTTCTGCGAGGTGGACGGCCGCTTCCCCAACCACCATCCCGATCCGAGCGAGCCGGAAAACCTGCGCGACCTCGTCCAGGCGGTGCAGCGCGTGGACGCCGACCTGGGCCTGGCCTTCGACGGCGACGGCGACCGGCTGGGCGTCGTGACCCGCGACGGCAACAACATCTTCGCCGACCGGCTGCTGATGCTGTTCGCCGCCGACGTGCTCGAGCGCAATCCCGGCGCGGTCATCGTCTTCGACGTGAAGTGCACGGGCCGGTTGCCGGGGCAGATCCTGCGCGCCGGCGGCAGTCCGCTGATGTGGAAGACCGGGCATTCGCTGATCAAGGCCAAGATGCGCGAGACCGGCGCGGAACTCGCGGGCGAGATGAGCGGGCACTTCTTCTTCAAGGAGCGTTGGTACGGGTTCGACGACGCCATCTACGCGGCCGCGCGGCTGCTGGAGATCCTGGCCTCGCGCCAGGCGCCGCCCGCCGAGGTGCTCGACGCCTTGCCCGACGGCGTGTCCACGCCCGAGATCAAGGTCCCGGCGCCGGGCGGCGACCCGCACGCGTTCGTCGACCGTTTCCGCGAGGCGGCCAACTTCGAGGGGGCACGCCTGTCCACGATCGACGGCCTGCGCGTCGACTGGCCGGACGGCTGGGGGCTGGTGCGGGCGTCGAACACGACGCCGGTGCTGGTGCTGCGCTTCGACGGCGACGACGCGGAGGCGCTCGCGCGGATCCAGGCGGCGTTCCGCGCGCAGCTGCTCGCGGTGCAGCCGGACCTGTCGCTACCCTTCTGACGCGGGGGGCGGTGCCGTGAGCTCGCGGTAGCGCGCCACGGCGCTTTCCAGTTCGGCGTCGAGCGCGGCGCGCTCGGCCTGCAGGTCCGCAAGGATCCCGCGCTGGCGCAGCAGCGCCGCGTGCTGGTCGCCGATCACGCCCGCAAGGTCCGCGTCCACGGGCTTGCCGGCGAGTTCGAGTTCCGCCGCCCTTTGCAGGCGCGACAGCAGGCTCTCGCGCAGGCTGCCGATGGCCAGTCGCGCGCCCTGCACCTTGTCGTCCATCAGGGCGATGCGGTTGTCGAAGGCGCGGCGCAGGTCGCCCTCGGTGGCGTACGACTCGACCATCGCGAGCTCGCGGCGCGCCTGCTCGGCGGCGTCCTTCGCCTGCCGCGCGGCCTCGGCCTGCGCGGCTTCGTACGCCGCGCGTTCCTCGGCGGTCATCGCGCGCGCGACTTCGCCGACCTGCGAACCGGTGCGCGCATTGAACTCGGTGCGCGCGTTGTCCGCGGCGTCGGCCGGCAGCGCATCGCCGCAGATCTTGCGGCCTTCCTCTTCCCAGCAGTACAGCTTCTTGCCCTGCGGCGCGGCGTGCGCCGTGGCGGCCAGGCCCAGCGACAGCGCGGCCAGCGACAGCGTGGCGACCCGGATCGGTGTCATGGCGTTCCTCCCTCGCTTCCCCATGCCGCGCGATAGGCGGCGAGCGCGGCGCGGTGCGTCCCAAGTTCCGTGCTTTCGCCCGCGAACGCAAGCAGGTCCGCCAGCGTGGCGACCGGCACGACGGCCAGGCCGTGCTCGTCCGCCACCGATTGCGCGGCGGAGCGCCGCGACACCGACGGGTCGACCGCTTCCTGGCGGTCCAACGCCACGGCGATCGCCACCGGCTGCCCGCCCTCGGCGCGGATCAGCGCCAGCGCCTCGCGCACGGCGGTGCCCGCGGTGATCACGTCGTCCACCACGAGCACGCGGCGCCCGGCGAGCGGCGCGCCGACCAGCGTGCCGCCCTCGCCGTGCGCCTTGGCTTCCTTGCGGTTGTAGGCGACCGGCACGTCGCGGCCGCGCCGCGCGTATTCGCAGGCCAGTGCGGTGGCCAGCGGGATGCCCTTGTAGGCTGGGCCGAACGCGACGTCGAAGGCGATGCCGGCCTCGTCGATGGCGTCCGCGTAGCACGCCGCGAGCGTCGCCAGCGCCGCGCCCGAATCGAAATGGCCGGCATTGAAGAAGTACGGGCTGGTGCGGCCGGACTTGAGCGTGAACTCGCCGAAGCGCAGGGCCCGGGCCTCGATGGCGAGCTGGAGGAAGCGGCTGCGGTGGGTCATTTCCGGCATTGTAGGGTGGGTTACGCTTCGCGCCATGCGCATCGTCAGCTTCAACGCCAACGGCCTCCGTTCGGCGACCAGCAAGGGGTTCTTCGACTGGTTCGCCGGGCAGGACGCGGACATCCTCTGCCTGCAGGAAACCAAGGCGCAGGAACACCAGCTGCGGGAGCCCGCGTTCATGCCCGCGGGCTACGGGGCGTGGTTCCGCGACGCGACCACGAAGAAGGGCTACAGCGGCGTGGCCGTCTACAGCCGGCAGGAACCGGACGAGGTCCGGACCGGCCTGGGCTGGGCCGAGTTCGACGAGGAGGGCCGCTACCTGGAGGCGCGCTGGGGGAACCTGAGCGTCGTGTCGTTCTACATCCCGTCCGGCTCGTCGGGCGAGCTGCGGCAGGAATTCAAGTTCCGGGTGATGGACTGGCTGCGGCCGATCCTGGACGGGTGGCGCACGAGCGGGCGCGACTACGTGCTGTGCGGCGACTGGAACATCGTCCGGAGCGCGCTGGACATCCGGAACTGGAAGGGCAACCAGAAGAACTCCGGCTGCCTGCCCGAGGAGCGCGCGTGGATGAATGCGCTCTGCGCCGACGACGGCGGCTGGGTGGACACCTACCGCGCGCTGCACCCGGACGGCGAGGACTACACCTGGTGGAGCCAGCGCGGCGCCGCGCGCGCGAAGAACGTCGGCTGGCGCATCGACTACCAGCTGGCGACGCCGTCGCTGCGCGGCCGCCTGCGCGGCTGCGCGATCCACCCGGCGCCCAGGCTTTCCGACCACGCCCCGTACGTGGTGGACTACGCCCCATGACCGAGCCCGCCGCCCGCCAAGGGGTGATGCGCAACCTGGGGGATCCCAAGGTCCTGGCGATGCTGCTGCTCGGCTTCTCGTCGGGCATCCCGATCTACCTGGTGGGCAACACGCTCGGCTTCTGGATGCGCGAGAACGGCATCGAGCTGTCGACCATCGGGTTCCTGTCATGGGTCGGCCTGGCGTACTCGCTCAAGTTCCTGTGGGCGCCGCTCGTGGACAAGGCGCGGGCGCCCATCCTGGGGCGCCTGTTCGGGCGCCGGCGCGGCTGGATGCTGCTCGCGCAGCTGGTGGTCGCCGCCGCGCTGGTCGGCATGGCGATGGTCAAGCCGCGGGAAGGCCAGTTGCTGCTCGGCGGGGTCGCGATCGACCAGCTGGTGGTGTTCGGCGCGCTCGCCCTCGTGGTGGCGTTCGCCTCGGCAACCCAGGACATCGTCATCGACGCGTGGCGGATCGAGAGCGCGGACAGCGACGAGCAGCAGGGACTACTGACCTCGAGCGCCACGATCGGCTACCGCGGCGCGCTGCTCGTGACCGACGCGCTGATCCTCATCCTGGCCGCGCACATCGGCTGGTCGCTGTCGTACGTCGCGATGGGCCTGCTGATGGGCGTCGGCGTCGTGGCGGTGCTCTTCGCGCGCGAACCGTCGAACGGCAACGCGCCCGCGGTGGCGGCGACGTCGTTGACGTGGTCCGGGCGTGGCATGTTCGACGCGGTGGTGGGGCCGTTCCTGGCCTTCTTCCGGCAGCACGGCAGCTGGGCGCTGCTGATGCTGCTGGTGATCAGCCTGTACCGCCTGCCGGACTTCGTGCTCGGCCCGATGGCGAACCCGTTCTATTCCGACCTCGGCATCGACAAGGAAACGGTCGGCGCCGTGCGCGCGACCTTCGGCCTGGTGGCGACCATCGTCGGCGTCGTGGCGGCGGGGCTGTGCGCCGTGCGCTTCGGCTTCGTGCCGACGCTGCTGCTGGGCGCGATCCTCGGGCCGGGCTCGAATGTCGCCTTCGCGTGGCTCGCCTGGTCGGGCGCCGACACGGGCGTGTTCACCACGGCCATGGTGATCGACAACATCTGCGGCGGCTTCGCGGGCGTCGCGCTGATCGGCTACATGTCGAGCCTGACCAACATCGGGTACACGGCCACCCAGTACGCGTTGCTGAGCTCGTTCTACGCGTTGCTGGGCAAGGTGCTGAAGGGGTTCTCCGGCGTGACGGTCGAGTCCCTGCAGGCGGCGACGACGTTGATCGACGGCTACGCGCTGTTCTTCATCGGCACGGCGCTCGCGGGGATCCCCGCGTTGCTCCTGTGCATCGTGCTCAGCCGCAGGACGCCGGCCGCCGACGGCGTGGCGCCGCCGGGCCCCGCCTAGGCGGGGTGCACGCAACCGAGGACGCGCGGCCCGCGCGCCCCGGTGACCGCCGGCAGGTTGCCGGCCAGGCCGAGCACCGTCTGGCGCGCGAGCCAGGCGAAGCCGATCGCCTCGACGAAATCCGGATCCAGCCCGTACGCCGCGGTGGTCTCGACGACCGCGCCCGGCATGCGCGCCGCCAGCGCCTCCATCAGGCGTGGGTTGTGCACGCCGCCGCCGCAGGCGATGACCCGACGGGTGCCGGGCTGCGTTGCATGCAGGGCCTCGGCGACGGTCGCGGCGGTGAACTCGAGCAGGGTGGCCTGGACGTCGGCGGGCGCCTCGTCGCCGAGCGCGCGCGGCGGCAGCACCGCCACGGGGGAGTGGTCGCCGGCGCGGCGCTTCGGCGGGGGCAGCCACCGCCCCCGGTGGTGCCACAGCCCGGG
>CAMLHR010000055.1 GCA_946479915.1 uncultured Lysobacter sp. | reverse complement strand
CGCCGGCATCCTCGGCGCCGGCCGCGTGCTCGGCAAGGACGGCCCGATGCCGCTGGCCAGCTTCCGCACCACCGTGCTGGTCAACCTGGTCGGCAGCTTCAACGTGGCCAAGGCCGCGGCGTCGCACATGCAGCACAACGACGCCGGCACCGACGGCGAGCGCGGCGTGATCGTCAACACGGCCTCGGTCGCGGCGTACGAGGGCCAGATCGGCCAGGCCGCCTACTCCGCCTCCAAGGGCGGCGTGGTCGGCATGACGTTGCCGATGGCGCGCGAACTGGCGCGCTTCGGCATCCGCGTCATGACGATCGCACCGGGCGTGTTCTGGACGCCGATGGTGGACGGCATGCCCGAGAGCGTGCAGCAGTCGCTCGCCGCGACCATCCCGTTCCCGTCCCGCCTGGGCCAGCCCGGCGAGTTCGCCGACCTCGTCGCGTACATCCTCGGCAACACCTACCTCAACGGCGAGACCATCCGGCTGGATGGCGCCACCCGCCTCGCGCCCAAGTAACGGATTTCCATGAAGGCCTACGACATCAAGAAGGGCAACGTCGTCGAGCACAACGGCACGGTGTACCAGGTGCGCGACATCGAGCGCAGCTCGCCGCAGGGGCGCGGTGGCAACGTCAAGTACCGCTTCACCATGTACTCGGTGCCCGGCGGCACCAAGTTCGACCTGAGCCTGGGCGCGGAGGACGACCTGAAGGAGGTCGAGCTCTCGCGCCGGCAGGCGACGTTCTCGTACAAGGACGGCGACGCGTTCGTGTTCCTCGACGACGAGGACTACACGCCCTACACCCTCGACGCCGACGTGGTCGGCGACGACGCCGGCTACATCGTGGACGACCTGCCGGGCTGCTACGTGCAGCTGATCGACGAGCAGCCGGTCGCGCTGCAGCTCCCGCAGAGCGTGGCGATCGAGGTCGTGGAGACGCCGCCGGAGCTCAAGGGCGGCACCGCGACCAAGCGCCCGAAGCCCGCGCGCCTGGCGACCGGCATCGAGATCCAGGTCCCCGAGTACATCGCCAATGGCGAACGCGTGCTGGTCAACACGACCACCGGCGAATTCGCCGGCCGCGCCGACTAGGAAAATGTAGGAGCCGCCACAGCGGCGATGCAAGAGCCGCCATCAGGGGGTTCGGGCCAGCCATTTGCGGGCCATACGGCGGACCGAGGCGTCCGCGGTGGCGTCCTCGGCCAGTTCGCCGATGTCGCGCCACGCGAGGTCGTGCGATTCGTCGCCGACGACGTACGCCTCGCTGCCGGTCGCGCGCACGACGTAGCGCACGTCGTAGTGCCAGTGCTCCGGCACGCCCTTGTGTTCCGGGATGCGGTGCCGGTCGAGGTCGAAGATGTCCGGCGCGATGACGAGGTCGCGCAGCCCGGATTCCTCCTCCGCCTCCCGCAGCGCCGCGCGCGCCAGGTCCATGTCGCCGTCGGCATGGCCGCCGGGTTGCAGCCACAGTCCCAGCTTGCGGTGGTGGGTCAGCAGCGTGCGCAGGCCGTCGGCCGCGACGATCCAGGTGGAAGCGGTGAAATGGCCGGCCAGGCGCTCTCGCAGGAACGCGTCGCCCCCGTCCTTGAGCAGCTCCCGGAACAGCGCGACCGTCCCTGCCTCCCCGGGCCAGCGGGCGGCATAGGCATCGAATTCGGCGTGCAGCCGGCGGGGCGATTCCATCCGTCCATTATCGGCCTTGCGGCGCTTTTCCCGCACGGGTTAAGGTGCCCCGCCGGGGAGTCGGCGACCACTGCACGGGGAACCAATGTTCAAGAACCTGTTCATCACCAAGCCGGTCGAGCCGGCGGGGCACGTCGACGCGGGCGAGCCGTTCGAAGGCAGCCTCGGCGGCGAGCCGACCCTCCGCCGCACCCTGACCGGCCGGCAGCTGATGCTGCTCGGCGTCGGCGCGGTGATCGGCGCCGGCATCTTCGTGCTGACCGGCCAGGCCGCGGCGAACTACGCCGGGCCGGCGGTGATGCTCAGCTTCATCTTCGCGGGCATCGCCTGCGCCTTCGCGGGCCTTTGCTACGCCGAGTTCGCCGCGATGCTGCCGGTCTCGGGCAGCGCGTACTCGTACTCGTACGCCACGCTCGGCGAATCGGTCGCCTGGTTCATCGGCTGGTGCCTGATCCTCGAATACCTGTTCGCCGCGTCCACCGTGGCGGTCGGCTGGTCGGGCTACCTGAATGCGTTCCTGTCGAACTTCGACCTCGCGTTGCCGCAGGCGCTCGCCAGCGCCCCGATCGTCTACGAGGGCGGCAAGTTCATCCCGGTGGACGGCGGCATCGTCAACCTGCCGGCCATGCTGATCGTCGCGGCCGTGGCCGCGGTCGGCTACGTCGGCATCAGCCAGTCGGCCTTCGTCAACTCGATCATCGTGGCGGTCAAGGTCACGGTCATCCTGCTGTTCATCGCCTTCGGCATCCAGTACGTGGATCCGGGCAACTGGCAGCCGTTCATCCCGGCCAACGAGGGCCCGGACAAGTACGGCATGGAGGGCGTGCTTCGCGCCTCGACCGTGGTGTTCTTCGCCTACATCGGCTTCGATGCGGTCTCGACGTCGGCCGGCGAGGCCCGCAACCCGCAGAAGGACATGCCGGTCGGCATCCTCGGGTCGCTGGCGATCTGCACGGTGCTCTACATCGCGATGTGCGCCGTGCTGACCGGCATGATGCCGTACCAGCAGCTCGGCACCGCCGAGCCGGTCTCGACCGCGCTGATCAACTACCCGAGCCTGGGCTGGCTGCAGACCCTGGTGGAGCTGGCGGCGATCGCCGGCCTGACCTCGGTGATCCTGGTGATGCTGATGGCGCAGCCGCGCATCTTCTACAGCATGGCGCAGGACGGCCTGCTGCCACGCCTCTTCGGCAAGGTGCATCCGAAGTACCGCACCCCGCACGTCGGCACGGTGATCGTCGGCGTCATCGCCGCGGTGCTGGCCGGCCTGCTGCCGATCGGCATCCTGGGCGACATCGTGTCGATGGGCACGCTGCTGGCGTTCGCGACGGTCTGCGTGGGCGTGCTGGTCCTGCGGCGCACGCGCCCCGACCTGCCCCGGCCCTTCCGGGTGCCGGGCGTGGCCGTCATCGCCCCGCTCGGCGCGGTGTCCTGCCTCTACCTGTTCTGGCTGGCATTCGTGGACTACTGGTACCTGCTGGTGTCCTGGATCGTGATCGGCGCGCTCGTCTACGGGTTCTACGGCTACCGCCACAGCAAGCTGCGCCAGCCCGCGCGCTGACCTGACCGGGACGCCCACCATGCAGGCACGCAAGATCGGCCCCGTGCTGGCCACGTTCGTCGTGGCCAACAACATGATCGGCTCGGGATTCTTCCTGTTGCCGGCGAGCCTGGCCACCTCGGGCGCGGTCACCGTCTTCAGCTGGATCATCGGCACCGTGCTGGCCGTGGTGCTCGGCGGCGCCTTCGCCCGGCTGTCGCGGCAGTACCCGGACCTGCAGTCGTCGGACGACTACGTGCGGCCATCGCTGGGACGCGACGCGAGCTTCCTCACGTCGTCGCTGTACTGGGCGTCGTCGTGGATCGGCAACAACGCGATCGCGGTCGCGGCGTTCGGCTACCTGGTCATGCTCCTGCCGCTGGACGGCGGCAACCCGATGGTCCAGGTGCTCGGCCAGGTCGCGCTGATCTGGCTGATGTTCGCGGTGAACCTCATGGGGCCGCGCCCGGTGGCGCGCTTCCAGTCGTGGTGCGTGGTGCTCGGCCTCCTGCCGGTCGCGGTGGTGCTGCTGTTCGGCTGGTCGCACTTCGACCGCGCGACCTACGACGCGGCCTGGAACGTGTCCGGCGCCTCGGACGGGTCGGTCGTGTTCGGGTCGCTCGGCGCCGTGTTCTGGGCGTTCGTCGGCCTGGAGACCGGCGCGATGATCGCGGGCCTCGTCCGCGACCCGGACCGGGACGTGCCGATCGCGACGCTGGGCGGCGTGCTGCTGGCCGGCGTGGTGTACGTCGTGTCCTCGGTGCTGGTGATGGGCATCGTGCCGGCGGCGGACCTGGCCGCCTCGAGCGCGCCGTTCGCGCTGGTGGCCGCGGAGATCTTCGGACCGTGGGCCGCGCTCGCCATCGCGGCGGCGGCGGCGCTCAAGGCGACCGGCACGCTCGGCGGCTGGATGCTGGTCACGGGAGAGACGGGCGCACGGGCCGCGCAGCGCGGCTACCTGCCCGCGGTCTTCGGGCGGCTGAACGCGCGCGGCGCCGCGGCGCCGGGCCTGCTGATCATCGCCATCGCGATGACCGGCATCGCGTTCCTCACCCTCTCGCCGAACGTATCCGGCCAGTTCGGCACGATCATCGGCGTAGTGGTGAACCTGGTGGTGCTCGCCTATGCCGCCGCTGGCCTGAGCCTGGTGGTCGGCACCCGCGACCGCCGCCCGACGCCGGGCGACCGGCTGCTCGGCCTCGGCGCGATCGGTGCCTGCGTGCTGCTGCTCGCCTCGGCCACGTGGCAGATGCTGCTCGGCGCCGTGGTCGCGATGGTGGTGGCGTGGACCCTCTTCCGGCTCTTCGGCCAGCGCCGCGCGCCGGGCGTCGCCGCCGGCGACTGACGCCCCGCACCCGGGACCTTAGAATCCCGGGAATGAGCAGCCCCCTCCCCTACGACGCCGAGCGCCTGCGCGTGCTCGCCGACGAGATCGCCACGACCACGCGCGAGCTCGCCGCCGCCGGCATGACGCCAGCCACCAGCAGCAACTTCTCGCGCCGCCTGGACGACCGCCACGCGGCCATCACCGTGTCCGGGCGCGACAAGGGCCGGCTGTCGGAAGCCGACATCATGGTCGTGGACTTCGACGGGCGTGCCGTCGGCAGCGACCACCGGCCTTCGGCGGAAACGCTGCTGCACACGCAGCTCTACCGCCGCTTCCCGGAGATCGGCTGCGTGCTGCACACCCACTCGGTGGCGCAGACCGTCGCCTCGCGCCTGCATGCCGCCGAAGGCCGCGTGCACCTGCAGGGCTACGAGCTGCTCAAGGCCTTCGAGGGCAACACGACCCACGACACCGCCATCGACCTGCCGGTGCTGCCCAACAGCCAGGACATGACCGAGCTGGCCGAGCAGGTGGACGCGCTGCTCGACAGGCAGTGCATGTGGGGCTACCTGATCGAGGGCCATGGCCTGTACGCGTGGGGCGCGGACATGGCGATGGCCCGCCGCCACCTGGATGCGTTCGAGTTCCTGCTCGCCTGCGAACTCGAACAGGGGAGACTGCAACGATGAGCCGGCTGCGCATCTTCGAGGACGAACACCCCGACCGCCCGCTGCTGGCGACCACCGACCACGCCGAGATGGCGCGCGAGCTGTCAGCCATCGGCGTGGATTTCGAGCAGTGGGAGGCCAATCGCCCGGTGCGGGCCGGGGATGCGCCCGAGGTCGTGATGGAGGCCTACCGGGCCGACATCGACCGGCTCGTCGCCGAGCGCGGGTTCCGCACGGTGGATGTCGCGAGCATCGCGCCGGACCACCCGCAGCGCGACGAGATGCGCAGGAAGTTCCTGGACGAGCACTTCCACAAGGAGGACGAGGTCCGCTTCTTCGTCGCCGGCTCGGGCCTGTTCACGTTGCACGTGGGCGACCGGGTCTACGAGGTGCTGTGCGAGGCGGGCGACCTGATCTCGGTGCCGGACTCGACGCCGCACTGGTTCGACATGGGGCCGGCGCCGAGCTTCGTGGCGATCCGGTTCTTCAAGGAACCGGAGGGCTGGGTCGGGCACTTCACCGGGACCGACATCGCGCAGAGGTTCCCCCGGCATGGGTAAGGCGGTGCTGACCGACATCGAGGGCACCACCAGCAGCATCTCGTTCGTCAAGGACGTGCTGTTCCCGTACGCGCGCCGGGCCTTGCCGGGGTTCGTGCGGGCGCACGGCGACGAACCGGAGGTCCGGCGCTGGCTGGACGCGGTCGCGACCGAGCACGGCGCGATGTGCGACGACGCGATGGTCGTCGAGACGCTGCAGGGCTGGATCGACGAGGACCGCAAGCACACGGCGCTCAAGGCGCTGCAGGGCATGGTGTGGCGCGAGGGCTACGGCAACGCGGACTTCACCGCGCCGGTGTACCCGGACGCCAACCGTGCGTTGCGCGCCTGGCACGACGCCGGCGTCCCGCTGTACGTGTACTCGTCCGGCAGCGTGCCCGCGCAGAAGCTGCTCTTCGGGCACAGCGACGCGGGCGACCTGACCGGGCTGTTCGCCGGCTGGTTCGACACCGAGGTCGGCGGCAAGCGCGAAGCCGCGAGCTACGCGCGCATCGCGGCGGAGATCGGCGTGCCGCCAGGCGACGTGCTGTTCCTGTCCGACGTCGTCGCCGAACTCGACGCCGCCCGCGAGGCCGGCATGGCCACGGTGCTGGTGGACCGCCGCGAGGACTACCCCGCCCCGCGCACCGGCGACGCCACCCACGGCCACCCCCGCGTCGAATCCTTCGCCGGGATCGACCCCGGCTGATCCCGTCCATCCTTGTGGGAGCCGCTTCAGCGGCGAGCTGTTCGCGAAGGGCTCGCCGCTGAAGCGGCTCCTACAGTCATTGTGACTGCGGCCAGTCCACCAGCGTGTAGGCGGTGCGGGCGTGTTGCCAGCCCTGCCAGCGGTCCAGGGCGCGGACCTCGATCCGGTGCTCGCCGACCGGCAGGTCCGTGGGCAGCGTGCCGCGCCAAATATGGGTGGACGGTTCCGCCTCCGGCGCGCGGTCGTAGGCGCGCAGGGCGTCGGCCGCGTCGTCCAGCACGTTCTGGCGCACGACGCGCGGATCCGGCGCCTCGACGCGCTGCATCGGCCGCCACGCGCCACCGTCGATGCGGTATTCGACGCGCGTGTCGGCCATCCCCATCCAGACATTGGCGTGCACCGCCTGCCCCGGCCAGCTGCCTCGCCGCAGCACCGTCGGCGCATGCAACGCCATCGCCGTGTCGACCAGCGGATCGTCCGCGGCGAGGCGCGCCGGATGCCAGGACAGGGCGTAACCGTGCCCGCGATCCATGCGCAGCATCGCGTGCCCGTTCGGCGTCCCGTCGGCCATCGTGGCGTCGGGAATCCCGGCCTCGTCGGCGACGCCGGACCAGAACGCACCGCTGGCGGCGCCGACGTTGTATTCGTGCAGCGGCCGCGCGCCCTGCCAGCCGGTGGACGCATCGTGGAAATGGTGGCGCTGCGTGTGCGAGTGCCCGCTCAGCACGAGCACCTGGTCGAAGTCGTCCAGCAGGGCGAACAGGCGCGCGCGATCCGCGTCCCGGAACGTGTCGCGCCCCGGCGCCTCGAACAGCGGGATGTGCACGCCGACGACCAGCAGCCGGTCCCTCGGCACCGTCGGCAGGTACGACTCGACGAACGCGAACTGGTCCTGGCGGAACCCGCCGACATATGCCGTCGCCGGATCCGGCCGCACGACGACGTCGTCGAGCATCACGTAGGTCGCGCCGGACTCCT
>CAMLHR010000054.1 GCA_946479915.1 uncultured Lysobacter sp. | reverse complement strand
TCGACCTCGGCGTCGCTGACCCGGATCTGGGACTGCGCGAAGCGCTGGCGCAGGCGCTGCACCAGCAGCTCGTCCCGCACCGATTCGCGAAAGGCCGCCAGCGACATGCCGTCCGCCGCGAGCTGCGCCGCCAGTTGCTCGACCGAGCCGGCGTTCTCGCCGGCGATCGCGGCGATGGTGCGGTCCACGTCGGCGTCGGTGACCTGCACGCCGGTGGCCTGCGCCCGCGCGACCTGCAGCTTCACCAGCACGAGGCGGTCCAGCACCTGCTTCATGAGGACGTCGCGCGGCGGCAGTTGCGCCTCGCGGCCGGCGTACTGGGCGAGCACGTTCCGCATCGCGCGGTCGAGTTCGCTTTGCAGGATGACGTCCTCGTCCACGACGGCGACGATCCGGTCGATCGGCTGGAGCTGTTGTGCCGCGAGCGACCCCATGCACAGGCAGAGGGCGAGCAGCAGGAGGGCAAGGCGGGGCAGTCGGCTCATCGGCGGGTCGTCGGCGCGTTCTTAGAAAGGGTCCGGGGCGAGGTCGTCCACCCCGTCCTGCACGTCCGGCGGGACCAGGTACAGGTCGTCGCGGTAATAGCCGAGAATACCACGGCGCAACACGCCCCTCGCGTCGCGGCCGGCCGATCCCAGGCCCTTCAGCTCGACCTCGAGCATGAGCGTGTTGTTCAGGTCGCCGTCGCGGTTGCGGACGTACCGGCGGCCCACCAGGCGCACCGCCATGCAGCAGCTGTCCCACTGCACGCCGGCGATGCCTTCCAGCAGCTTGTGGTCGAACAGCGAGTAGTAGTAGCGGCCGACCAGGCTCCAGTTCGGCGAGACCGGGTACAGGAACGAGAAGTCCACCTGCTCGAGCAGGTCGCGCCGGTGGCGATAACCGAAGTTGAGCACGCCGTCGCCGTCCAGCAGGTACTGCGTGCGCAGCGACGCGAGGTCCTCGCGGCGGAACTTCGGGTCCCACTGGTACGACGCGCTGATCCTCCAGCGGTCGTTGACCGCATACCCGACGTCCGCCACCCAGGCGGAGCGACCCTGTTCCACCGGGTCCTGGCGCCCGGCGGTGACGCGCGATTCGTCGAAATAGCGGATCTGGCCCAGGCTCGCCGACAGCTTTTCGGACCCGTCCGACTCCCGGATCAACCGTGAGGTGACGGCGAGCGTGAGCTGGTTCGCATCGGCCTGGCGGTCCGCGCCGGAGTAGCGGTTGTCGCGGAACAGCTGCCCCCAGCTGAAGGTCAGCGGGCGGGTGTCGAACAGGGGGATGCCCGACTGGTCGCGGAACGGCGCATGGAGGTAGAAGATCCGCGGCTCGAGCGTCTGCAGGTAGCCCTGGCCCTGCCACAGGGCTTCCCGGTCGAAGAACAGGCCGGCGTCGAGCGACGTGATCGGCAGGCTGCGCGTCGGCGAATCGTCGGTCACCGCCGCGCCGAACCCGTCCTCGAGATCATACGTCGTGTAGCGCCACGCGAACGTGGGACGGACGAACCAGCTGTCACCCTCGAATGGCAGGCTGAGCCAGGGCTTCAGGTCGATGCGCGCGCCCCCTGGATCGACATCGTGCTCGAACTGCACGGCCTCGGCGTCCAGGCCGGCCACGAGCCAGGGCCGCAGCGGCGCTTCCCACCGGAACCAGGCGCGCGGAAGCTGGTGGTGCGGCAACCGCCGCTCGTCCAGCGTGTAATCGGCCAGCAGGTAATACGTCGCATCGACGCCCGCATCCCAGGTGTGCCCGCGTCCCCGGAGGCCCACCCGGCTGGCGACCGACACGGGCGACAGGTTGTCCAGGCTGCTGCTGAAGTCCTCGACGTAGTGGGGGTCGCTGATCCAGTTGAGGTTGGCATAGGTGCGCCACGTGCGGTCGAGGTTGTGGTGCCCCTGGAAGCGAAACTGCGAACGGTCGTCCTTGCGGCGGTTCTCCGGCGGGACGCCCTCCGCGATTTCCTCGGCGCGCTCGCGCTCCGTGAGGTCGTCGTCGGGGAGGAAGGCTGCCTCCAGGACACCGGCACCGTTCTGCGTCAGGTACCGGAACTCGCCGCTCAGCATGACCCCGCGCTTGCTCATCCAGCGGGGCTCGAGCGTGGCGTCGTAGTTGGGCGCCAGGTTGAGGTAGATCGGCTGGCGCCAGTCGAATCCGTTGCGGCTCGAGGTGCCGATCGACGGATAGAGCAGGCCGGTGCGCCGGCGGTCGTCCACCGGGAACACGAACCACGGCACGTAGAGCACGGGGACGTCGCGGATGTGCAACGTCGCGTTGCGGGCCGTGCCCATGCCGGTCTCGGTGTCGACCTGGATCTGTTCGGCACGCAGTTCCCACTGGCGGTCCGACGGGTCGCACGAGGAATAGGTGGACCCCGCCAGGGTGCCGGTCGTGCCGTGCAGCGAGATCGAGTCCGCGCGGCCGTTGCCGCGCCGGGACACCAGCTGGTACCGGACATTGTCCAGGCGATGGCTGTCGGATTCCTGGTCCCCGCTTGCGCTGTCGGCCACCAGGCGCATGCCGGAGTCCTGGTAGCGCACGCTGCCCTCGGCCAGGTATTCCCCGGTCCCGGTGTTGTAGGTCAGCTTGTCGGTGCCCAGGAACTGGTCGCCGCGCCGCAGGTGCACGTCGCCGCGCACGACCAGGTCCTCGTTCTGGACGCCGGCGATCTCGTCGCCGTCGATGTCCGTGGGACGGGTCGCACGGTCCTCAGCGGCACCCGTCGGTGCCTGCGCGTCCTCGAAGGCCGGCACGGCATCGCCGATCGGGCACAGCGAGAAGTCCGGTGGCGGGTCTTCTGCACGGGCCGCCAGCGACAGCGCGATGCAGAACGGGAGGGGGAGCAGTCGGAGGGAGGTACGCACGCGCGGTAGCTTGCCGTATCGCCCCCACCCGGGCAATGAAGGAGGCGTTCACGCCGGGGACTTCGCGCACGATTGCATCAACTCCGCGGTGCCGGGGTACGACCCGGCGTCGCCCGGCGGTCGTGCCGCCAGGTCACCTCGCCCTCGCCGGCGGCGCGTGCCAGCACCCGCGCGAGCACGAACAGCAGGTCCGACAGGCGGTTGAGGTAGCGGATCGGCTGCGGCCGGACGGCCTCGTTGCGCGCGAGCGTGACGGTCGCGCGTTCCGCGCGCCGCACGACGGTGCGTGCGACATGGCAACGGGCCGCGGCTTCGCCGCCGCCGGGGAGGATGAACTCCGCCAGCGAGGGCAGGCCGGCGTTGTACCCGTCGAGCGCGCGCTCCAGTGCCTCGACGTCCGCGTCCCCGATCGCGGCGTGCCCCGGGATGCACAGCTCGCCGCCGAGGTCGAACAGCTGGTGCTGGATCGCGGTCAGCAGCGCGGCGATGTCGTCGGGGATGCCCGCCGCGAGCAGCAGCCCGATGGCCGAGTTGGCCTCGTCGACGGTGCCGTAGGCCTCGACCCGCGCGTCGTCCTTGGACACGCGGCTGCCGTCCCCCAGCCCGGTCGTGCCGTCGTCGCCGGTGCGGGTGTAGATCTTCGAGAGGCGGTTGCCCACCGCCCGGTCAGACCGTGGCGGCGCGGAGCACCGGCAGGCGGGCGCGCAGCAGCGCGAAGCCGCCAAACAGCAGGGCCGCGTAGGCGAGCGTGCCCAGCACCGTCCACTGGAAGAACGGGATGCCCGCGACGTAGGCCTGCAGGAGTCCGGCGCCCGTGGGCGGGTAGACCGGAGAGGCGAGCCACGCGCCGAAATTGGTGACGGCGAAGAACAGCACCGAGCCCACCAGGCCGTAGCCCAGTACGCGGGCGGAGCCGGTGCGCCCACGCAGGCCGAAGCCGAGCACGACCGACGCCGCGATGCACAGGTAGACGAGCCAGAAGCCCGTGGTGCCGAACCAGCCTGCGTACAGGCCGCCATGCACCAGGCCGAGCGCGACGTCGGCGACCAGCATCGCGGCCAGCGGCACGACCACGGCCAGCGCGCGCGACGCGAAGAACGCGCCGCCGAACAGCGCGATCGCCTCGACCGGCGAGAAGTTCGGCGGGTGCGGGAGCAGGCGCGAGAGCGCCGCGAGCAGGATCAGCACGGCGAGGACCCAGGGGCCGGGCGCGAAGGTCGAGGGGGCGTTCCGGGTGTCGTTCATGCGCGTGCGGATCACTCTGTGTCGGGGGTCGCCGGACGGGAGCGCTAGCATAGCGCACCCCCCTTGCCTTGCCGGACCCTTCCCGCATGACGCAATGCGCGCGACACGACGTGCTGGTGGTCGGCGGCGGCCTCGTCGGCGCGAGCCTGGCGATCGCGCTCGACCGGATCGGCGTCGACGTCGGCCTGGTGGACGCGGCGCCGGCGTCGGCGCTGCCCGCCGTGTTCGACGAGCGCAACCTCAGCTTCGGCGAGGCGACCGTCCATGCGCTGCGCACGCTCGGCGTGACGGCACACCTGCGCGGCACGCCGGCGCCGATCCGCCGCATCCACGTGAGCCGCCAGGGCGACTTCGGGCGGGTCGTGCTCGACGCGGCCGAGCACGGGCGCGAGGCGTTCGGGCAGGTGGTGGTCGCGCGCGACTTCGGCGATGCCCTGGAGGCCCGGTTGCACGAGGCGCGCGGCGTGTCGCGCTACCGGCAGACACGCTTCGTCGGCTTCGGCGAGGACAATGGCGAAGGCGGGCGTCGCAGCGCGCGGCTGGAGGGGCCGCGTGGCGCGTGCCGCGTGGACGCCCGCCTCGTGGTGGCCGCGGACGGGACCGGCAGCCGCGTGCGCGAGGCGCTGGAGATCGGCGTGGACCGGCACGACTACGGGCAGGTGCTGGTGGTCGCGCGCGTGCGCCTGTCCCGGCGGCCCGCCGGCACGGCGTGGGAGCGGTTCGGGCCGCACGGACCCACGGCCTTGCTGCCACGGGGCGATGGCCATTTCGGCCTGGTGCACGGGGTCGCCGCGGCGGACGCCGACGCGGTCGCCGCGCTGGACGAGGCGTCGTGGCTCGCGCGCGTGCAGGCGGCGATGGGCTGGCGCGCCGGCCGCTTCCTGTCGAGCGGTCCGCGCGCCGCCTATCCCGTCACGCGCGTGGTGGCCCGCGACACGGTGGCGCCGCGCGCCGTGGTGGTCGGCAACGCCGCGCAGACGCTGCATCCGATCGGCGCGCAGGGGTTCAACCTGGGCCTGCGCGACGCGCTCGCGCTCGCCGAAGCCATCGAGGCGGGACGCGCCGCGGATCCCGCGTTCGACTGCGGCGCGCCGCGCGCGCTCGCCGACTGGGCGCGGGGGCGCGGGAAGGATCGCGCGCGCACGCTGGCGTTCTCGGACGGGCTCGCGCGCCTGACGTCGAACGAGGGGACGCTCGCGGGTGCGCTGCGCACGCTCGGCATGATGGGCCTGGCCGCGTCGGGCGATGCCCGCGCGAGGCTCGCCGGTGGCGCGATGGGTTACCGGGGCGACACGCCGGCGCTGGCGCGGGAGGCGCGGCCGTGAGCGCGCGCGCCGACGTCGATGTCGCGGTCGTCGGTGGCGGCGTCGTCGGGGCCGCGGCCGCGCTCGCGTTCGCGCGCCTGGACCTGTCGGTGGCGCTGGTGGAGGCGCGGCCCCCCGCGTCGTGGTCGGTCGAGGCGCCCGACCTGCGCGTCTATGCGCTCGCGCCGGACAACACGGGGTGGCTCGACGCCATGGGTGCGTGGGCGCCCGTCCGCGAGGCCCGCGCGCACCCGTACCGACGCATGCGCGTGCGCGATGCCGCCGGTGGCGGCGAGCTGGTCTTCGACGCGGCCGCGCTGGGCCGGCCCGAACTGGGCTGGATCGTCGAACAGGGACTGCTGGTGGACCGGCTCTGGCGCGGCCTGGCCGCCGCGGGCGTGGAGGTGCGGCGCGGCGCGTCGGTCGATTCGCTCGTGCAGTCGGGCGACGCCGTGGTGCTGGGGTTGGACGGCGGTCCGCCGGGCGATGGCGGTCGCCTGTCCGCGCGGCTGGTCGTGGCGGCCGACGGCGCAGGATCCGCGGTGCGGCGCCTGGCGGGCGTCGCGGTGGACGGACAGGGCCACGGGCAACGCGCCATCGTCTGCTACGTGGAAGGGACGCGTTCGCACGAGGACACGGCGTGGCAGCGGTTCCTGCCCGGCGGTCCGCTGGCGTTGCTGCCGTTCGGCGACGGCGGCCGGACGAGTTCGATCGTCTGGTCGCTGCCGGAGGCGGACGGGGTGCGGCTGCTCGCAGCGGACGACACCGCCTTTGCGGCGGAACTCACCCGGGCCTCCGACCGCTGGCTCGGCGAACTGCGCCCGGTGTCGGCGCGCGCGGCGTTCCCGCTGCGGACCCAGTTGGCAGACACGCAACACGCCGGCCGCGTCGTGGTCGTCGGCGACGCGGCCCACGTCGTGCATCCGCTCGCGGGCCAGGGGGTCAACCTCGGGTTGCGGGACGTCGCGGCGCTGCAGCGCCACGTCGCCCGCCGCCTCGCGGGGCGGCTCGCGTGGGATGCGCCCGCGGGGCTGGCGCGCTGGGCGCGGGAGCGGCGCAGCGATGCCGTCGTGTCGGCCCGCGCGTTCGAGGCGATCAACCGGCTCTACAGCAACGAGCATCCGGCCGCCGTTGCGCTGCGCGGCCGGATGCTCGGGATTGCCGGGCGGCTGGCGCCCGTGCGGCGTGCGCTGTGGCGGCACGCCGCGGGGGTCTGACGCGTCAGTTCAGCGTCAGCGGGTCGATCCAGTCCTTGAGTTCCTCGCGGGTGGCCCGCCCGTTGTCGTCGCGGTCCACGACATGGAATTCGCGGACCAGGTCGGGGTTGCCCTGCGCCTCGCCGCGGGTGATCACGCCATTGTCGTCGGTGTCCATGGCGTCGAAGTCGATCCGGTAGTTGCTCGAGATCGAGTTGCCGGGCATCGAGTTGACCGTCACCACCTGCGCGCTGGCGGCCGGGACCGGGACCGGTGCGACCGCGACCAGCGTCGTGTCGGCCGGCGGCGGGTTGACGTTGGCGGCCGTCGCCGAGGCGGCGACGCCGGCGGTCGTCGAGGCATTGATCGCCGTATGCGCGGCGGCGTGCGCCGCACGTTCGGCCTGCTCGGCTTCCAGCGCGGTGCCGATCGGGTTGGAGCCGTCCTCGGTCGCGGTCAGTGCGCCGCGTGCCGCCTGTGCGGCCTCGGCGGCGTCGCGCGACGCCTGCTCGGCGGTCATCGCCGCGTCGGCGGCGACGGCGGCGTTGGCATCGGCGGCGATGGCGCCGGCGACGGTCGGTGCGGGCACGTCCTCAAGCGCGTCGGCGACGTCCGCGGCGGCCTCGGCGGAATCCGCCGCGGCCTCGGCGGCGGCGGCGGCCGCGACGGCATCGTTGCGGCTCTCGGTGGCGTCTTCCTCGGCCTCGTCGCGCGGGGCTTCCACCTGCGCCTGGGCGAGGCCGCTCATGCCGATGGCCGTGAGCACGGCCAGGGCGAGGGCGTGTGTGCGGGTCGTGCGGAAGGTACGGGTCATGGGGGTCACCCTTCGTGGGAGGAGGACCGACCGTACGCG
>CAMLHR010000053.1 GCA_946479915.1 uncultured Lysobacter sp. | reverse complement strand
GCCATCCATGGCGCTCATTGTCCCGGCAGGGCACCACGCCCGCGCTCCGACACAACGCTGGCGCCCGAAGGAAAGGGCATCGCCGCTGAAGCGGCTCCTACGGGGGCAGGGGTGGGCTCAGGCGAGGAGGCGGCCGAGCATGCGGGCGCCGCCGAGCCAGACGCCGATGGCGGTGCCGAGGCTGGTGAGGAAGAAGTTGAGCAGCACGCGGGCGACCCGGTTGCGCCACCAGCCGCCCAGCGACTGCACGTCGTCGCGCAGCGCCATGAAGTCCGCGTAGGTCGGCTTGCGGACCCAGGCCTCGACGAGCGCGCTGATCGTGCCCGACGCGAGCGCCGGATGGAGCGGCGTCAGCGGCGACGCGACGAACGCCGCGGCGATGCTCAACGGATGCCCGCCCGCCACCGCGCAGCCGATCGCGCCGAGCGTGCCCGTCAGCAGGACCCAGTACAGCACCAGGTCGCCGCCCAGGTCCGCGCCGCCCTGCCAGAAACCCCACGCGAACCCGCCCAGCACGAACACCGCCAGCGCGATCGTGAACCACGGGATGCCCGACTTGGCCGGCACCGTCTCCAGGTCCGCCAGCACGCGGCCGGCGTCGTCCGTGTCGTCGCGCAGGTGGCGCGCCAGCCCCTGGAGGTGGCCCGCGCCGACGACGGCCAGCACCGCGCGCGCGCCGGGCAGGTCCGACGGCGTGCCGCGCAGCCTCGCGGCCATGTAGCGGTCGCGCTCCGCGATCACCACGTCGTACAGCGCCGGGCTCTCGCTGGCGAACTCGCCGAAGCTCGCCTCGAGCATGTCGCCCTGCTTGAGGCCCTCGACCTGCTCGCTGCCGACCTCCTCGTCGAAGAACAGGCTGGCGAGCAGGCCGCCGCCGACCTTCGCGCGGTCCCACCAGCCCAGCCGGGCCATCGCGCGCCGGAACGTCAGCCCGACGTCCCGGTCGACCAGGCGGACCGGGAGGTCGCGCGATTTTGCCTCGCGCGCGGCCGCCTTCAGTTCCGCGCCCGGTTCGACGCCGAGCTGCTCGGCGAGTCGTCGCTGGTAAGCCGCCAGCCCGAGGTTCGCGGCGAACACCGCGGCACGCCCCTCGCGCAGGACGCGCACCAGGTCCAGCTTCGCCAGCGCGTCCGGGTCGTCCAGCGCCTGCATGCGCTGCGCGTCCAGCTCGACCGCCACGGCGTCGAATTCGCCGGTCGCGATCGCCGCGCGCACGCAGTCCACGCTCGCCTGCGACACGTGCGCCGTGCCGAGCAGCGTGTAGCGCACGCCGTCGCGTTCGACCACGGCGGTCGGCTGCCCTTCGAAGCAGGCGTGCGGTGCGGCGGGAAAGGGCTCGGGGGGCATGCGCGACGGCGCCTGGCGGCGCGGGGAAGGGGGTCGCGCAGGATAGACGGTCCGCGCGCGCGCCGTCGCCCGTCGTCAGGCGACGCCGAACGGCAGGTTGGGCGACGACACGACGCGGTCGCCGACGGCGTCCCCGCGCAGGAACGCCAGGCCCGCGCCGATCACGCCCGCATCGTCCACGATGCGGTTGTGGCCCAGGCCGGTGGTGCTCAGCAGGCGCGCCCGCGGCCAGTGGCGTGCGTACCGTTCGCCCTCCGCCCACGGTACCTCGCGGTCCTCCACGTCGTGCACGACCAGCGCGGGGCACCCGATCCGCGGCGCGTTGCGGTGCGCCTGCAACTCCTCGAAGCGCACGCCGACCAGCGATTCGAAACCGGCGATCATGCGGCGGCAGAGCGCATCCGGGAGCCGGATCATGCGCGCGAACCGGAACGTCGCGTCTTCGGGATCCGCCGCGGGCGCGATCAGGATCGCACGGCCGGCGCGCAGCCCGCGGGCCAGCGCGACCGCCGCGGCCGCGCCGCCCAGCGAATGCCCGATGACCGCGGCGGCGGGGCCAAACCGCTGCACGACCGCGAACAGCGTGCACGCGAATTCCGGCAGGTGGCTCGTTTCGCCGCCGCTGCGCCCGTGTGCGGGCTGGTCGAACGCGACCACGGCGTACCCGGCGTCGCGCAGTGCCCCGACCCACGGCAGGATGCGCGTGCCTTGGCTCGACCAGCCGTGCGCGAACAGCACGTAGGGCTGCGTCGCCGGATCGCCCCACGCATAGGTGGCGACGGCCCGGCCGTCCACGTCGAGCCACCCGCGGTGCGCGCCGCCGTCCGGCGCCGTCAACGCGCGACTGCGGGTGGAGCGGAGCGGGGTTCCGAACAACCGGCCGGCGCGCCGGATGGCGATCGACGGCGACACCAGGCTGCAGGCACGGAACGCGGCCCGGACCACCGCGAGCGTGACGAGGGATCGAACGGTCGTGCTAATCCGGGACAGCGACTGGGAGGCGGGCATGCCGGTTCCGAAGGGTCAGGGGGAATGGGTGGCGAACCAGCGCTCGACGGCCTGTTCGCCCTGGCGGATCGCCACGTCGTCGCCGAACAGGCCGGCCTGGTGGTGCACGGCGAGCGGGATCGCGTAGAGCTCGAACACGTACTGCTCGGTGTCGCCGGCGCGCAGGTGGCCGCACTCGACGGCGAGGTCCACCGCGCGGCGCAGCGCATCGCGCCAGCGACGCTCGTTGCGCAGCACCTGGTCGCGCAGCGGGCCGGGGCGGTCGTCGTATTCGGCCACGGACCCGAGCAGGACGCAGCCGCCATCGCTGTTGCCGCGGACCCATTCGAACCAGTGGCGCATGATCGCGCGCAGTCGCGGCAGGCCGCGGGGCGCGGACAGGGCGGGGATGAGCACGCCGTCGCCGAACCGGCGCGCGGCTTCCTCGAGCACGGCCAGCTGCAGGTCTTCGCGGGAACCGAAGTGCGCGAACACGCCGCTCTTGGACATGCCGACGGCCTGGGCCAGCGGCCCGATCGACAGGCCCTCGAGGCCCGCGAACCGGGCGATCTCGTGGGCCTTGTCGAGGATGGTCTCGCGGGTGGAGGCGCCCTTCGCGGTGGCGGTCAGTGCGGCCATGGCCGCGAATTTAGCACGACCGTTCGGTCAGGCGTCAATCCCGGTATCGTTTCAACAGGTCCCCGTACGCATCGATCCGCCTGTCGCGCAGGAACGGCCAGATCCGCCGCACCTGCTCGCTGCGCCCAAGGTCCACCTCGGCCAGCAGCAGTTCCGGCTGGTCGGTCCCGGCCTCGGCCAGGAATTCGCCCTGGGGGCCGAGCACGTGGCTGGATCCCCAGAAGTCGATGCCCGGCCCGCCGATCGGGGACGCCTCGTGGCCGACCCGGTTGCACGACAGCACGGGCAGGCCGTTCGCCACCGCATGCCCGCGGTGGCTGAGGATCCACGCGTTGCGCTGACGATCCTTCTCCGCCTGTTCGTCGCGGGGATCCCAGCCGATGGCCGTGGGGTAGAGCAGCAGTTCCGCGCCGGCCAGCGCCATCAGGCGCGCGCCTTCGGGATACCACTGGTCCCAGCACACCAGCACGCCGAGCCGTCCGACCGAGGTGTCGATCGGATGGAACCCGAGGTCCCCGGGGGTGAAGTAGAACTTCTCGTTGAAGCCCGGGTCGTCCGGAATGTGCATCTTCCGGTACTTGCCGGCGATCGTGCCGTCGCGCTCGAGCACCACGGCCGTGTTGTGGTACAGCCCCGTGCCGCGCCGCTCGAACAGCGACGCGACGACGACGATGCCATGCCGCTTGGCCAGCGCGCCCAGCCGCGTCGTGCTCGGGCCGGGGATCGGTTCGGCCAGGTCGAACTCGCAGGTGTCCTGGTGCTGGCAGAAGTAGGGGCCGTTGTGCAGCTCCTGCAGCAGCACCAGCTTCGCACCGGCGTTCGCGGACTCGGCGACCTTCGCCTCCAGGTGCGCGAGGTTGGCCTCGGCGTCGCCGCGGTTGCGGTCCTGGACGAGGGCGACGGGAAGCGTGGTGCTGCGGGTCATGGCGATGCCTCGGGGGGGTCCGGTCCAAGCAGCCCGGCGGGCAGCTGCATCGTGATGCAGTGCAGGCTGCCGTTCTGCCAGATCAGGGGGCGGCACGGGACGGGGACGACCTGGCGCCCGGGGAAGGCCTCGGCGAGCACGCGGGCGGCCGCGTCGTCGGCGGGGTCGCCGTAGGCCGGCATCAGGACCGCGCCGTCGATGATGAGGAAGTTGGCGTAACTGGCGGCCAGCCTTCGGTTTCCGTCGATGACCGGCCGCGGCCACGGCAGCGGGAACAGGCGGTACGGGCGGCCATCGGCGGTGCGCAGGGCGGCCAGTTCGCCGGCCATCGACTGCAGCTCGTCGAAGTGCGAATCGTCCGGATCGTCGCAGGCCTGGTAGATGATCGCGTCCGGCGCGGCGAACCGCGCGAGCGTGTCCACGTGGGCGTCGGTGTCGTCGCCCTCCAGGTAACCGTGGTCGAGCCACAGCACGCGGTCCTGGTGCAGCCACCCGGCCAGGCGGCGCGCCAGGTCCTCGCGGCTGGTGCCGGGGTGGCGTTCGCGCAGGCATTGCCAGGTGGTCAGCAGCGTGCCCTGGCCATCGGTGTCGATTGCGCCGCCTTCCAGTGCGAAATCAATGGATTGCGAATCGTTCTTCGAGAAGATTCCCGCATCGCGCAACGCCTGCACGAGCTGGTCGTCCAGGGATGCCTCGAACTTCCCGCCCCAGCCGGTGAAGCGGAAATCGAGCAGGCACGGGCGTCCGGCGCCGTCGGCCGGCAGCAGCGTGACCGGTCCGGAGTCGCGCAGCCAGGTGTCGTCGTACGGGACTGTCACGAACCGGACCCGGTCCATCGGGACCCGGGCCGACGCGAGGCGCGCCCGGGCATAGGCCTCGACGTCGTCGTCCGCGACGCAGGCCACGATCGGCTGGAACCGCGCGATCGCGGCGACCAGTGCGATGTAGGTGTCCTCGACGTCCGCCAGGCGTTCGGCCCAGTCGGTGCCGGCATGCGGCCAGGCGAGCAGGACGGCGGACTGCGGCTCCCACTCGGCGGGGAAGCGCAGCCGGTTCCGACGGGGTCGTTCCGTCATCCGTCAGCGGACCGGGGCCAGCGGCCCGGTCTCCGTCGCGCTGGCACGGTTGGCCACCGCGTCGATCACGAGGTCGCGCTCGAAGTAGACGGTGAACGCCGGGTAGGTCCAGCGGTGGATCACCGGCCACTGGGCCTTCTGTCCGCCCCGCGGCTCGAGCCGGGCGGCGGGTTCGCCGAATTGCGCGCGCACCTGCGCCATGCTCAGGCCGCGGTCGGGAAGGGCGGCGTCGGGTTCGGCCTGCACGCGATCGACCAGCAGGGTCTCGGCGGCGGCGGTGGACACGAGCGCGAGCAGCGCGGGCAGGGCGAGGCAGGCAAGGAAGCCGGGGCAACGATCCATGGCGAAGCTCCTTCTATGAATGGCGTGCATTCGACCGCGTGATTGTACGGAGCGGCGGCGAACGGGGCGTGGCGGAGGTCACAAAGAAGAAGGCCGCCCGGGGGCGGCCTTCTCGAATGCATCGCCGCTGAAGCGGCTCCTACACGGCGCTTAGCGCTGGCGGGCCTTGAAGCGGGGGTTGGACTTGCAGATCACGAAGACCTTGCCGCGGCGGCGGACGACCTTGCAGTCGCGGTGGCGGGCCTTCGCCGACTTGAGGGAGGACAGGACCTTCATGACAGACCTCGGCAGAAATTGGGCTGGAAAAAGCGAAGCCGCGCATTCTAGCCGGTAATCCGACCGCCGATCAACTACTTGCGGCCCGCCGCATAATGCGGGGATGACCCCAGCCGACGACGCCGTCCCCGTCCCCGACCCCGCCGCCCCGGTGCTCGCCATCGACGGGCCGTCCGGGTCCGGGAAGGGCACCATCAGCCGCCTCGTCGCCGCGCGCCTGGGCTGGCACTACCTCGATTCCGGCGCCCTGTACCGCGCCGTCGGCGTGGCCGCCGGCTGGGCCGACCTCGACCTGTCGGACGCCTCCGCGCTGGTCCGCTGCACCTTTGACACCCACATCGCGTTCCGGGACGACCCCGCGGGCGAGCCCCGGGTGCTGGTGAACGGGACCGATGCCACCGACGAACTGCGGACCGAGACCGCCGGGGCCGCGGCTTCGGCCATCGCCGCGATCCCGGAGGTCCGGGCCGCCCTGACCGACCGCCAGCGCGCCTTCCGCCAGCGGCCGGGCCTGGTGGCGGACGGCCGCGACATGGGCACCGTGATCTTCCCGGACGCGGCGACCAAGGTGTTCCTCACCGCCAGCGCAGCCGAACGGGCAGGAAGGCGCTATAAGCAGTTGAAGGACAAGGGGGTTTCCGTTACATTGGACGGTCTGCTGCGGGAGATCCTTGCCCGTGACGCCCGCGATGCCAACCGTTCGGTGGCGCCGCTGCGGCCGGCCGACGACGCCATCCGCATCGACACCACGGGGCTGTCCATCGAGGCCGTCGTCGCGCGTGTCATCGATGTGGTGCTGGAAGCCACCTCGCGGCAGTGACCGTTCCGCCTGCCCAACCATGGGCGGGCGGCCACCAACCACAACACTCACGGCCGAACGCAATCCCGCGTATGCCGACAACGGGTGGACCCGTGCGCGACTCGCCGAGCGAGCGGCACCGGTCTGTGTCATCAACCGAGAACCATCAATGACTGAATCATTTGCCGAACTGTTCGAACAGAGCGAGGCCAAGCTCGCCAAGCTGAAGCCGGGCGCCATCGTGACGGGCACCGTCGTCGACGTGCGCGCCGACGTGGTCGTGATCAACGCCGGCCTCAAGTCGGAGGGCATCGTCCCCATCGAACAGTTCCGGAACGACGACGGCGAGATCGACGTCGGCATCGGTGACGAAGTGAAGGTCGCCCTCGACGCGCTCGAGAACGGTTTCGGCGAGACCGTGCTGTCCCGCGAGAAGGCCAAGCGCGCCATGGTGTGGGACGAACTCGAGCAGGCGCTCGAGGGCAACGAGACCATCACCGGCCGCATCAGCGGCAAGGTCAAGGGCGGCTTCACCGTCGACATCAAGGACGTCCGCGCGTTCCTGCCGGGCTCCCTGGTCGACGTGCGCCCGGTCCGCGACCCGGTCTACCTCGAGGGCAAGGAACTCGAGTTCAAGCTCATCAAGCTGGACCGCAAGCGCAACAACGTGGTCGTCTCCCGCCGCGCGGTGGTCGAGAGCGAGCATTCGGAGGAGCGCGAGCAGCTGATGGAGAAGCTGGTCGAGGGCGCGGTGCTCAAGGGCGTCGTCAAGAACCTCACCGACTACGGCGCGTTCGTGGACCTGGGCGGCATCGACGGCCTGCTGCACATCACCGACATGGCCTGGAAGCGCGTGCGCCATCCGTCCGAGGTGGTCGAGGTCGGCCAGGAGCTCGACGTGCGCGTGCTCAAGTACGACCGCGAGCGCAACCGCGTCAGCCTGGGCCTCAAGCAGCTGGGCGAGGATCCGTGGGACAACATCTCGCGCCGCTACCCGGCCAACACCCGCGTGTTCGGCAAGGTCTCCAACGTCACCGACTACGGCGCGTTCGTCGAGATCGAGCCCGGCGTCGAGGGCCTGGTGCACGTGTCCGAGATGGACTGGACCAACAAGAACGTCAACCCG
>CAMLHR010000052.1 GCA_946479915.1 uncultured Lysobacter sp. | reverse complement strand
GGGCTCGACTTCAGCTTCAGCGGCCTGAAGTCCCAGGTGCTGCTGGCCTGGCGCGACAGCGACCAGTCGGACGCGACGCGCGCCGACATCGCGCGCGGGTTCGAGGACGCCGTGGTGGACACGCTCGCCATCAAGTGCGAGCGCGCGCTCGACGCCGCAGGCTGCGACACCCTGGTGATCGCCGGAGGCGTCGGCGCCAACAAGCGCCTGCGCGCGCGGCTGCAGGCGATGGCCGAAGCCCGCGGGGGGCGCGCCTGCTTCCCGCGCCCGGCGCTGTGCACCGACAACGGGGCGATGATCGCGTTCGCCGGCGCGCTGCGGCTGGCGGCCGGCCAGCACGACGACGCGTCGGTCCGGGTGGCACCCCGATGGGACATGGCGGCCCTGCCGCCGTTACCTTAATACCCATGGACAAGGTCTTCATCGAAGGGCTCGAGATCGAGGCCCTGATCGGCATCTACGACTGGGAACGGCGAATCCGGCAGCCGCTCGTGTTCGACCTGGAAATGGCGTTCGACAACCGCGTGCCCGCGGCCAGCGACGCCATCGGCGACACGCTGGACTACAAGGCGGTCAGCAAGCGGCTGATCGAGTACGTGTCCGCGTCGGAGTTCGGGCTGGTCGAGACGCTGGCCGAGCGCTGCGCGGCCCTGGTGCTCGACGAGTTCGGCGTGCGCAAGGTGAAGCTGAAGCTGAGCAAGCCGGGCGCCGTGCGCGGGGCGCGCGCGGTGGGCGTGATCATCAAGCGCGAGCGCGAGGAGCGCGAGGAGCGCGATGAACGCGCGGATGCGGCGACCGCGATCGAGGCGTCCGAGGTCCAGGCACCCGAAGTCCAGGCGCCTGTCGACGAGCCCGTGGCGGAGACCACGTTCGACGTCCCCGTGGAGGTGTCGCCGGCACCCGAACCGTCCACGCCCACGGTCGTCGAGGTCGAGGCGGTGGTGCCGGCGCCGGCGCCCGCCGCGCTCCCGGCGGATGACCCGCGTTCGCTCGCGTCCCGCTTCCGTGCGCGCCTGCGCGTGGGCCGCGAGACCTACCTGAGCCTGGGCAGCAACATCGAGCCGGAGGCGAACCTGCGCGCGGCAGTGGCCGCGCTGCTCGAGCGCTTCGGCGAGGTCGCGGTCTCCCCGGTGTACCGCACGAAGGCGGTCGGGTTCGACGGCCCGGACTTCCTCAACTGCATCGCGCGCATCGACTCGGACACCGACCCGTTCGCGCTGCACCGCTGGCTGCACAAGCTGGAGGAGGACCACGGCCGCGACCGCCGCGACTCGCCGTACAGCAACCGCCCGCTGGACATCGACATCGTGTACTTCGGCAGCCTGGTGCTGGACGTCGGCGTGCTGCAGCTGCCGCGCCCCGAACTGCGCTACGCGTTCGTGCTCAAGCCGATGGCCGACCTGGCGCCGGACTTCGAGGATCCGCTGCGCGAAGCCACGATGGCCGAGCTGTGGGCGGCGCATCCGGAGCACGACACGCCGCCCGCGCGCGTGGACCTCGAACTTTAGGGCGTGCCCGGTCGCGCGTTACCCTGTGCGGATGCCTGATATCGCCTTCCTCCGGGAGCTGCCTCCCGTCGCCTCGCTCGCCCTGCTCGTGCTCGCCGCCTGGCTCGCGGGGGTGCTCGTGCGCTCGGTGCTGCTGCGCGTGGTGGCGCGGCTGGCCGAGGCCTCGCCGTTGCACTGGGACGACGCGATCGTCCGCAGCCGCACGCTGTCCCGGCTGGCTGACGTCGTGCCGGCGCTGGTGGTGCTGGCCGGCATCGGCCTGGTCGAGGGCCTGCCCGTGTGGGCCTACCTGGTGGTGCGCAACGTCGCGATGGCCTGGATCGCGATCGCGCTGGCGCTGGCCTTCGGCCGGGTGCTGGACGCACTGAACGACATCTACATCGCGCACAGCCCGCATGCGCGCGAGCGGCCCATCAAGGGCTACCTGCAGCTGGCCAAGATCCTGGTGTGGGTGGTCGCGCTGATCCTGGTCGTGGCCGCGCTCATCAACCGCAACCCGGTCGTGCTCCTGACCGGCCTGGGCGCGATGACCGCGGTGCTGATGCTGGTGTTCAAGGACACGCTGCTGTCGCTGGTGGCCAGCGTGCAGCTGGCCAGCAACGACATGCTGCGCGTGGGCGACTGGATCGAGATGCCGAGCCAGAACGCCGACGGCGACGTGATCGACATCAGCCTGCACACGGTGAAGGTGCAGAACTGGGACAAGACGATCAGCACGATCCCCACGCACCTGCTGATCGGCGAGAGCTTCCGCAACTGGCGCGGCATGACCGACGCGGGCGGCCGCCGGATCAAGCGGGCGCTGCTGCTCGACCAGGCGTCCGTGTACTTCCTCGACCAGGCCGACCGCGACCGGTTGCGCCGCATCGCCCTGATCGACGACTACCTGGACCGCCAGCGCCAGGAGCTGCAGGCCTACAACGCGAAGCTCGAGGCCGCGGGCAAGGACCCGGTCAACAACCGCCGCGCGACCAACCTGGGCACGTTCCGCGCGTACGTCATCGCCTACCTGCGGGCCCATCCCGGGGTGCACCAGGACATGACGCTGCTGGTGCGCCAGCTCGATCCCACGCCGCACGGGCTGCCGCTGGAGGTCTACTGCTTCTCCCGCGACGTCTCGTGGGAGGCCTACGAGAACCTCGCCGGGGACATCTTCGACCACCTGCTGGCGGTCCTGCCGGAGTTCGGGCTGCGGATCTTCCAGTACGCCAACGCGCCGTACGCGAGCGACGAGCCGCGACCGGTGGCATGATCGTCCCGTCCGGGGGGACGGCAAACCAGAAGGGGAGGCACGGGAATGGGAAAGTTCGCGCGTAGCTGGGCGCTGGCCAAGGCCAGCCTGCAAGTCCTGAAGTCCGACAAGGAACTGGTGGTGTTCCCGCTGGTGTCGGGTGTCGCCGCGCTGGTCGTGGCGGCGAGCTTCATCCTGCCGATGTTCGGGCTCGGCCTGTTCGAGCAGCTCGAATCCGGCGAGGGCACCTCGCCGCTGTTCCTGGCGTGGGTGTTCGCGTTCTACCTGGCGCAGTACTTCGTCATCTTCTTCTTCAACACCGCGCTGGTCGGCGCGGCGATGATCCGGCTGGACGGCGGCGACCCCACGGTGGGCGCGGGCCTGCGCATCGCGGCGGGCAAGGTGTGGCCGATCCTGGGCTACGCGGCGATCGCCGCGACGGTCGGCCTGCTGCTGCGGGCGATCGAGGAGCGCGCCGGGTTCATCGGCCGGATCGTGGTCGGCCTGCTGGGCGTGGCCTGGACGGCGGTGACGTTCCTGACCGTGCCGGTGCTGGTGGCGCGCGACGTTGGCCCCGTGGAAGCGGTCAAGGAAAGCGCAGCCCTGCTCGGCCGCACCTGGGGCGAGAACCTGATCGGCAACGGCGGCATCGGCCTCGCGTTCGTGCTGCTCAACCTCGCCGTGATCTTCGGCGGCCTCGCGCTGGTCGCGTTCCTGGCGACGCAGCAGCTGCCGGTGCTGGCGCTGGTGGTGGCGGCGCTCGGCGTGCTCGCCGTGCTGCTGCTGGCGCTGGTGCAGGCGGCGCTGTCGGGCATCTACTCGGCGGCGCTGTACCGCTTCGCCGTGCAGGGCGATGCGCCGGCCGGGTTCGACGCCGTGCTGCTGCGCGACGCGTTCCAGCGCAAGGCCTGACCGTCAGGCGGTCCGGCCGCCGTCCACCTTGAGCACCTGTCCGGTGACGTAGCGCGCACCGGACAGGAGCCAGGCGACCACGCCGGCGATTTCCTCCGGCGTTCCCGTGCGACCCAGCGGCGTCTCCGCGAGCAGCGCGTCGCGCACCGCGGCGTCGATGCCCGCGTCCGGCCAGAGGATCGCGCCGGGCGCGATTGCGTTGACGCGCACGTCCGGGCCGAGGGACACCGCCAGGGCGCGCGTGGCGCCGAGCAGCGCGGCCTTCGATGCGGCGTAGGCCGACAGGTCGCCGCGCGGCCGCAGCGCGTAGACGTCCGCGATGTTCACGATAGCGCCCTGCGTGGCGGCCAGGTGTGGTGCCGCGGCCTGGGCCAGGAGGAACGGCGCGCGCGCGTTGACGTCGAACAGCGCGTCCCACTGCGCCGCCGTCGCCGCGCCGACGGGCGTCGGGAAGAAGGCGGAGGCGTTGTTGACCAGGCCGTCGAGCCGGCCGAAACGCCCGACGGTGTCGGCCACGAGCCCGGGCAGCGCGTCGGCGTCTCGCAGGTCCGCCTGCAGGACCAGCACGCTGCCCGCGCGGATCGCGTCGAGCGCCGCCGCCAGTGCATCGGCCTCGTCGCGCGAGCCGTGGCAGTGCAGCGCGAGGTCGAAGTCGTCGTGAAGGCGGCGTGCAATCGCGGCGCCGATGCGGCGCGCGGCACCGGTCACCAGCGCCACCGGTTTCGCGGGTGTGGGTCCGGTCATCGGGGCTCCAGTCATCGAGGCTCCGGGGGATGCGGCTATGCTCGCCATTATGTCGACTCCCACGCCGCCCGACGCCGACGCGCGGGCCCACAGCGGGCGCCTGCAGGCCCGCATCGCCGATGAGATCCGCGCCAACGGCGGCGCCATCCCGTTCTCGCGCTTCATGGAGCTGGCGCTGTACGCGCCCGGCCTGGGCTACTACAGCGCCGGCGCCGCCAAGTTCGGCCCGGCGGGCGACTTCGTCACCGCGCCGGAGCTGGGGCCGCTGTTCGCGGCCTGCGTCGCCGACGCCCTGGCGCCGGTGCTGCGCGAGGTCGGGCCGGACGCGCGCATGCTCGAGATCGGTGGCGGCAGCGGCGCGTTCGCCGAGGTCGCGCTCAAGAAGCTGATGGCGGCGGACGCGCTGCCGGCGCGCTACGCGATCCTCGAGCCGAGCGCCGACCTGCGGCAGCGCCAGCGCGAACGCCTGCGCGAGCGGCTGGTGCCGCCGCTGTTCGCCCTCGTCGAATGGCTCGACGGGCCGTTCGACGACGCCTGGGAGGGCGTGGTGTTCGCCAACGAGGTCGTGGATGCGTTGCCGACGCCCCGCTTCGTCGTGCGCGACGGCGAGGTATACGAGGAACACGTGGCGCTGGACGCCACCGGCGGTTTCGTGCGCATGGACCGTCCCGCCGACGCGTTGCTCACCGCGGCGGTGCGGCATGTCGAACGGCAGTGCGAGGCGCCGTTCGCCGAGGGCTACCGGTCGGAGCTGCTGCCGCAGCTGCCGTACTGGGTGCAGGCGGTGGTCGGGCCGTTGCGGCGCGGCGCCATGCTGTTCGTGGACTACGGGCACCCGCGGCGGGAGTACTACCACCCGGCGCGCACCGACGGCACGCTGCGCGCGTTCCGTCAGCACCACCTGGTCGACGACGTGTTCGCGTGGCCGGGCCTGCAGGACCTCACCGCTTCCGTGGACTTCACCGCGCTGGCGGAAGCCGGCACGGGCGCCGGCTTCGACATGGCCGGCTACAGCACGCAGGCGAGCTTCCTGGTGGGCAACGGGCTGGAGGCGAACCTGGCCGAGGCCGAATCCCGCGCACGCGACGAGGCCGGGCGCTTCACGTTGCGCCAGGAGGCGAAGCGGCTGACGTTGCCGGGCGACATGGGCGAACGTTTCCAGGCGATGGGCTTCGAGCGCGACGTGTCGTTCGAGGCGGCGTTCCTGGCGGGCGACCTGGCCTGGCGCCTGTGAGCGGCCGCGCCGTCCTGAAGCCACTGCGCTGGCCGTGGCTGTGGCTCGGCTTGTGGATCGGCGCGATCGTGGCCGTCATCGTGCTGTCGCTGGTGCCGCCGCCGGACATGGACCTGCCGGAGGGGGCCGACAAGGTCGAGCACTTCATCGCCTACGCGGCGATCGCGGGATCCGCCGTGCAGCTGTTCGCGAGCCGGCGGCTGCTGGTGTGGATCGGCGTGGCGATGGTGGCGCTGGGCGTCGGGCTGGAATTCGCGCAGGACCTCGCCACGACGTCGCGGACCATGGACCAGGGCGATGCGTGGGCGGACCTGTTCGGCGTGGTCGCCGGACTGGCGACGGCCCTCACGCCGTTGCGGGACCTGCTGCTTCGGCTGGAGGGTGGGCGGCGCGCGCCGCCGTGATCGCGGCGATGCGCGCGCGGTCGATGGCGCGGCCGAGCGCCTCGCCTTCCAGGCCCTCGCGCGCGACGTCGGCCGCCCGCACCCGCGCGGCGGCATCGCGCAGCCGCACCAGTTCCGGTCCCTGCGGGTAGGGCACGTCCTGCAGCCCGGCGCGGCCGCGCTTGTCGGCCTCGCAGACCACGGCCAGTTGCGCGATCCGCTCGCGGTTGCGGTAGCCGTCGCTGCGCGCGAGCAGCTTGTGCACGGTGCGGTCGCGCAGCTCGAACAGGCGGTGCACGTTGAGATGCTCGCGGCAGGCAAGCTCCGCCAGCTTGCGATGCGCCGCCGGCACGCGCAGCCGCGTGCACAGTTCGCGGAGCGGCGCGACCCCGGCCTGTTCGTGGCCCAGGTGCTTCGGCAGCACGTCCCCGGGCGTCAGCGCCTTGCCCAGGTCGTGGACCAGCGCCGCGAAGCCGACCAGGCCATCGCCGGGCGCGAGCGTGGCGGCCATGTCGCAGACCAGCTCGACGTGCACGCCGGTGTCGACCTCCGGATGGTATTCGGCGCGTTGCGGCACGCCGTACAGCGCATCGGCTTCGGGCAGCAGCGCGGCGAGCGCGCCGCAGTCGTGGAGCGTGCGCAGGAACGCGGACGGCTTCTCGCTGGCCAGCGCGCGCACGAGTTCCTGCCACACGCGCTCGGGCGCGAGGTCGGCCAGTTCGCCGGCCTCCGACATCGTGCGCATCAGCGCCATCGTTTCCGGCGCGACCGTGAAGCCCAGCCCGGCGAAGCGCGCCATGAACCGCGCCGCCCGCAGCACGCGCAGGGGATCCTCGCTGAAGGCGGGCCCGACGTGGCGCAGCACGCGCGCCTGGAGGTCGCGCGCGCCGCCGAACGGATCCACGAGCGTGCCGTCGTCGGCCTGGGCGATCGCGTTGATGGTGAAGTCGCGTCGCGCGAGGTCCTGCTCGAGCGTCACCGACGGGTCGGCGTCCACCACGAAGCCGCGATGCCCGCGGGCGGACTTGCGTTCGGTGCGCGCGAGCGCGTGCTCCTCGCCGGTGTCCGGATGCAGGAACACGGGGAAGTCGCGGCCCACCGGCTTGAAGCCGGCCGCGACCATCGCGTCCTGCGTGCTGCCCACGACGACGAAGTCGCGGTCGCCCGGCGCCAGGCCGAGAAGCCGGTCGCGGACCGCGCCGCCGACGAGGTAGGTGCGTGCCCCGCTGGTCTCCATGCGCCCTACGTTACGGCACTTCGGGCGCCGGGCACCGGAACGGCTTGCGCGGCCCGTCGAACACGCCGCGCAGGCGGTCGGACAGGCGCCGCGCGGTGCCGTCGAGCTGCCAGTCGTAGAGCACGCTGAAGGCGAGCACGCGCGGCACGTACTCGCGGGTCTCGTGGTAGCTGATCGTCTCGATCCAGAAGTCCGGCGGCAGGCCGCCGCGTTCGGCCTGCCAGCGCGCGACCGGCGTGGGGCCCGCGTTGTACGCGGCGATCGCGCGGAACGGCGTCCCGTGCTCCTCGAGCATGCGGTCCAGGTAGGCGGTGCCCAGCACGATGTTGGTCTC
>CAMLHR010000051.1 GCA_946479915.1 uncultured Lysobacter sp. | reverse complement strand
GGCGACCGGCCCACCACCACCGCGCGCTGCGGTTGGGCGCGCCCCGGGAGCCCGCCTGGAACTCCTCGGTCTGCGGGGCGACGCCGCGCACGCCGCCCGGGGCGATCGGGTGCTCCGGGTTCACCACCAGCGACGCGTCGCCGGACGAATCGAACGCCTGGCTGCCGTCGAGGGACAGGTCCACGCTCCAGCGCTCGCCGATGAGGAACTTCTGCGCCAGGCCCATGACGCCGAAGGTGCGCGGGCCGTATTCGGAGATGGTGCTCTGGTTGAGCGTGCTGGTCAGCGTGGCGCCGGCCCAGGGGCGGGCCTCGAAGCCCACGCGCGTGGTCGCGGTGTCGCGATCCTTGCCGTCGGTGAATTCCTGCGCCGCGATGACCCGGAAGGTGTCCGTGAGCGCGTAGGCCGCGCCCAGCTCGATGCGCGTCGGGAAATCCACGCTCTCGCTCTTGCCCAGGCCGACGTCGGCGCGGGCGGTGAGCTCCAGGCGCCCGAACGTCCTGTTCGCGCCGAGGGTGAGGAGCTGCGATTCCGCGGTGCGCCCGTCGAGTGCCTGGTCGCGCACCCACTGCAGGCCCGCGCGCAGCCCCCAGCCGTCGCGGCGGAACTCGCCCTGCAGGTGCACGGCGTCGCGGGTCGCGCCGGTCACGAGGTCTTCCTGGTGCCACCCCTGGCCCTGCAGCGAGAAGTCCTCGGCGATGCGCCACTGCACGTCCGCGCCGACCTTGAACATGCCGCGCTCGGAGAGGTTCTGCTGGCCCAGGCCGAAGGCCTCGTCCGAGCGGCGCGCGTAGGCCAGCAGGTCCACGCGCTCGCCGTGGTGCTCGAGTTCCACCAGGTACGCGCTGCCGGACTGCTCCAGCGCGCCGGCCTCGTGCTCGCTGGCCGCGACCTCGGCCCGCAGTTCAGTGGCGTCCGCGATGCGGTAGCTCGCGTCCAGCCCGCCCAGGGTCGTGCGGCCCAGCGCGTCCTCGTCGCGCACGACGGTCAGGCCTGCGCGCAACCGGCCTTCCATCAGCGTCACGCCCGCGCGGCCACCGGCGGCCAGGTACTCCGCGCCGTCGCCATGCGTCTCGTACTCGACGACGATGAAGACCGGATTGAAGTCGAAGTCGCGGCTCGGGACCGGCTCGCGGAAGAACAGCGTGCCCGCGGCGTAGTCGACGTCGTAGTCGATGTGGCGGGTGAGCACCCGGGTCTCGAGCACCAGCTCGCTGCGGTACCGGTCCCGCACCTCGATGCGCACCTGCTCGCCGTTGATCGCGATGTCGCCGCGGGAGAGCCGGTACAGGCCCGACGTCCCGTCGCCCTGCAGCTCGTCCCGGGCGAGCGACTGCCGCGTCCTGGCCGCGAAACCGTTGAACTCCAGGACCGGCCCGCGGTACTCCACCTTCACGCCGTTGAGCGTGCGGTGGTAGCGCGTCAGCTCCCCGTCGTCCAGGCCGGTGGTGAAGTCGCCGAACAGGGCATAGAACTGGTCGCGCTCAAGCTTGAGGTAGACCTTGTCCGCGCTGGAGGCGTCGTACCCCTGCTGCGTGCCGTCGCCGTACAGCGTGTAGAACTGGTTCGGGTCGATGGCGGAGAGCAGGTTCTGCCGGTGCAGGCGGTCGGTTGGCTTGTCCGAGTCGTAGGCCAGCGTCAGCATCCACTTGCCCAGCACGCGGCCCTTCGCGTAGAGCGACAGCTGGCCGTCGGTGCTGAAGCCGGCCTCGTGGCCGGTCGCCTCGAGCACCTGCATGTTGCCGTCGAGCGTGTCGTAGCCGACGGTGCCCTTCGCGAAGCCCACGACGATCCAGTCGCGCGGCGTCGGCTTCAGCCAGGCCTTGATGTCCTGCTGGTTGGTGCGCCCGTCCCCGAGCTCGAACTCGAACGACAGCGTGGCCTCGCCCGTGGTGGACGTGGGCCTGAGTTCGATGAGCGCGATGCCGTCGTCGCCGGTGATCCGCCAGGTCGGCTCGAACGACTCGAGGCCCGCCAGCTGCCGCTGCTGCCGGGCCCGGTCCTCGACCGCCGCCGCATGGGGCGGCAGCACGGAGAACTTGCCGGACACGCCGCTGCGCACCGGCTTGCCGGCCTGGTCGAGCATGCGTACGGCGATCACTGGCGGGTTCAGTCCGTCGGCGACCAGGTGCGACGCCCCGGCGACGAGCTCGGCGCGCACGACCTCGTTGGAATAGCGCAACGTGCGGCGCAGCGTCGCCACGACGTTGCCGGACGGATCCACGATGTCGGCCTCGAGCAGGTTGTCGCCCTTCGCCATCGGGACGCCGCGCCACATCGTGACCGAGACCGTCCTGTCCGCGTTGGTCCGCTGGCCGTTCGCGTGCACGCCGGGCACCGCCACGCCGTTGAGCCGCAGCACGACCTCGTGTCCCGCCAGGTGCTTCACGACGACGGCTTCGGTCGGATCCGCCGCGGCGCCCGGACCGGGCAGCAACCACCCGTTGCCGGGCGCCTGTCCGGTCAGCCAGTCGCGATCGCCGGAAGGCAGCGTGACGTCCGTCACGTTTTCACTGTCGTCCAGAAACGACGAGACCGCCTGGTCGGCGGTCGGCGTCTGCATGAAGGTGAATGCGTGGCGCTCGCCCCGCACCGGTCCGGCCATCGGGTTGCAGGGCCACGTTCCTTCCGCGGGCGGGGTCCGATGCGACTCGCGGTCGACGTCGAACATCACGACGGCCCTGGTCGCGCCGTCCGTGTCCGGGCACGCCGGCGCCGATGCCACGAACGCCAGCGCGCCGCGCCAGTGCGCCGGCAACCCTTCGAGTTCGAACGTGGCGATGTTGGCGACGACCCTGGGGTCCGGGAGCGACACGCCGTCGAGCGTGGCCGTGCCGGGGACGTAATCGGCACCATCGGGCAGCATCAGCGTGACCCGGGGCCGCGCGATCGGGACATCGCCCACGTCGACGGTCACGACATGCCGCGTGCCGTCCCCTTCCGCGGCGATGTCCAGTCGCACGCCGACCTCGCCCTGCCGCGGCGCACGCGGCTGCAGGCGGAAGTCCGCGCGCATCAGCGCGCCGCCGTCGGCCTCGACGAACTGGGACCAGCCACGCCCGGCGCGACGCGTGTCCTGGCGGCACGGCACGGCCTCCAGGTGCGCGGGCAGCGAGGCCACGTCGACCTGCACCACGTGCGTGCCCGGTCGGACGCCTTCGAAATGGTAGGCGCCGTTGGCGTCGGTGGTGACGAACGTGCCGTCGTCCAGGACCAGGCGCACGCCTTCGACGCCCTGCAGCCCGGCCGCGGGCAGGTCGCACGCGCCGGACAGCACGTTGCCGATGATGGTGAAGCGGGAGGTGAACAGGGGCTCGCGGATGAGGACGGCGGCTTCGGCCGCGTTGGAGACGACCTTCCCCGTGGCGATGCGCCCCTCGCTGTCCGGCGCGGCGCTGGCGCGTCCCTGGGCGTCCGCGCGGTTGACCGCCTCGCCCGCCGGTGCGTCCGGTCCGACGCGCGCGACATAGGTGACCTCGACCACCGCGCCCGCCTCGAGGGAGCCGACGGGGATCACCAGTGTCCGACCGTCCTCGGAGACCTCGGGTTGCGCCTTCGTCCCGCCGACGCGCAGCGAACCGGGCATGTACGCGATGCCCGGCGGCAGGACGTCCGTGATCGAGGCCAGCTGCACGCGGCCGTCGTGGATGTTCTGGAGCTGCAAGCGGTACTGGAGGAAGTCGCCGGCCGTGGCCTGCGGCACCGACACCCGCTTCTGCAGCACGAGCAGGCGTTCGGTCGGGATGCTGACGATGCCCGCCGTCGTGGTGGCGGTGTCGTCGGGGAAGCTCGGGTCGATGTAGTGCGCCGTCAGCTCGGAGTCGCCCGTCACCGACAGCTGGCAGTCGAAATGCGTGGGCGCCGGCGGGATCGGGACGCTGCGGATCGCCGTCGCGAAGACGCCGGTGTCGACGCCGGTCTCCTGCAGCCGGAGCAGTTCCTCGTCCTCGTCGGAGGTGACGATGGTCACCTCGATGTACTCGCGGGTGGCGGGATCCTCGTTGCGGTTGAGGTCCTCGACACGGATGACGATGGTCTGGCCCGTGGAATATTCGTTGGTGCGCGCCGACGACGCGACGACGCCCGCGCCCGCCACCTGCGCGCCCGAGGGCACGGGCGCGGAGAGCGGGCCGAAGGCGCCCTGTTCGTTGCGGCACATGCCGCCGTCGACCGGGAAGTCCACGGCACCCGGCGTGCCCGGGTCCGTGTACGCGTAGAAGTCGATCGTGGCGGGCGACGGCTCGGGCAGGACCGTGAAGGTCACCGTGTTGCTGGTGACCTCGACCGTGGCCGTCCCACCGCCACCGACGTTCGTTCCCTCGTAGGAGACGGACGCCGTGTTGTGGATGACGGTCTCGGTCTGGCTCTGCGGGAGCGCCGGGCCACTGAGCAGCGCCAGGATCAGCGTGGCTGCAGCGGCGCCGGCAGTCCTTGCCGATGGCCGGAGGCGATTCATCTGCCCAGCACCGTCCGTGCGCCGGGGCTCGATCGCCCCGGCGCGCGGACTGGTCCATCAGGTCAATCGATGGTGACGCGGAAGATCGTCGCGGTGGTCGTCGGCGTCGGGTCGCCGTCGGGCAGCGTGTCCACTGCCGTCAGCACGCGACCCTTCGGCGCGCCACCGTAGCCGGCGTCGTGGGCGGCATCGAAGCTGCCGCTCTCGGTACCGGTCTCGTCGCCCGACTCGTCCAGGACGTCGTCATCGACGGCGACGGCGCCGGTGCCGGCACAGTCGTCCGCGATCTGGATGGACTCGGCCACGTAGGTGGTGTGCTCCGGGATCGGGTCGCTGATCGCCACGTCGGTCGCGTCGGTGCCGCCCGAGTTGGTGACCAGGATGCAGTACTCGACGACCGCGCCCGGGATGGCCTTCGGGTTGGTGGTGTCGTTGAACGGATCGCTGATGACCACCGACTGCTTGGCCACGGCGATCGACGCCGTGCCGACGGTGAACCGGCCGGTGTCGCTGTGCGCGCCGTCCTCGGCACCTTCCACGCCCGTGCCGTCGGCGTCGCCGAACACGGTTTCCATCGTGCCCTGGCCGTTGGCGGAATCGGCGACGTCGTTGTTGTCGGCGTCGTCGTCCTGGACCAGCGTCGTGCCGTCGATCTCGTAGGCCGTCGCGACCAGCACCACGTCGTCGAAATCGTCGTTGGCGGCGCTGAGCGGGATGTCGCCGATCACGAACACCGTGGCGACGCCTTCCTCGGCGAGGTCGCTGATGCTCGTGGCGGTGTCGTTGGCCGCCTCGAAGGTGCCGTTGGCGTTGCCGTCGACGAAGATCTCCAGCCCGGTGGCGTCGAAGTCGTCGCCGGCGAGGTCCTCGGTGGACAGCACGAAGTCGAGCGTGGCGTTGCTGTCGTTGGTGACGGTGAACGTCAGGACCGGGACGACCGTGTCGTCCGTGTCCTGGCCAGGCGTGACCGTCGCGCCCGAGGTGTTCGCCACGGTGACCAGGATCACCCGGTCGACCATGAACGTCGCCGGCGTGTTCGCCTGCGACGACTGCGGGATGTTGTTGACCTCGTAGTTCACCGTGGCCGTGTTCGAGATGACCACGCCGGCATCGGTGTTGTCTTGTGCGAACGCACCGTTCGCCGCGAGCAGCAGCCCGAAGGCCACCGCGATCCTCATCAACCTCTTCATGACTTCCCCCTGGGTGTTGCTCTCTCTTGCGTTGGTTGGAACGGCGGTTCCGCGCCGCCGGAATGAATGCTGTTACCTGACCCTGGCCCGGAACGACACCGCGCCCTCGCCGCCCGCCGGCAGTGCCGGCAGGACCCAGCGCAGGTGCGTCACGTCCGCGGGTTCCGCGGCCCGCGGCTGCCCTTCGGGACCGGGCACCGTCAGTGCCGCGAGGTCGCCGTACTGCGTGCCGCCGTCGACGGACACGGCCGTGACCGGCACCACGCCCGCGATGCCGACATAGGTCAGCTCCGCCGGGAGCGGGTTGGTGATCTCGACGTTCTCGACGGTGCCGTCGCCGACGTTCGCGTAGTCGATGACGTAAATGACCTCCGTGCCGGGGATCACGCGCGTCGCGGGCACCTGCCGCACTTCGGTGCGACCGTCCACCTGGACCTCGACTTCCTGGAAGACGGCGTTCTCGAGCTCGAGCCGCCCCGCGGCGCTGGCGATGCCAACGCATAACAGCGCGGCGACGCCGAGCGCCCACCGTGCCTTCCGAACTTTCCCCACCATGTTGTTGGCGTTCATGAGATTCCGCGCGTTCTCGTTGAACTCGACGATCCGTGGACGTCGTGCTTTACCGGTCGGTCGCTCCTGCGTGAAACTGCGACGGTCGTCTTGCGCGACCTGAGGCAGCGGTCTCCCCTTCCCCCCTGCAAATGCCCGGTGACGGACAAGTCAAGGTTTCGTTAAACGGGACTCTAGCCCATGGGGAACCGTGAAGTCCATCCAGTAATACGGAAAAGGGGCCGCATAAATTGGTGATTCGGTTCACATTTCTGACCATCAGGGCGACTTCCGGATGAACGGCGACCCCACCGGGCACCTCCGTCGCGTCTTTGGCTTCGAACGATTCCGTGGCGAGCAGGCGGCCATCGTGGACTGTCTCGCCAACGGTGGAGACGCGCTGGTCCTGATGCCCACCGGGGGCGGGAAGTCGCTCTGCTACCAGCTGCCGGCCCTGCTCCGCGACGGGACCGGGATCGTGGTGTCCCCGCTGATCGCACTGATGCAGGACCAGGTCGAGGCGCTGCGGCAACTCGGCGTGGCGGCGGCCTGCCTCAATTCCGCGCTGCCGGCCGGCGAGGCGCGCGAGGTCGAGCGCCGCTTCGAGGCAGGCGAACTCGACCTGCTGTACGTCGCCCCCGAGCGGTTGCTCACGCCCCGGTTCCTCGACCTGCTCGACCGGGTGCCGATCGCCCTGTTCGCGATCGACGAGGCCCATTGCGTGTCGCAATGGGGGCACGACTTCCGGCCCGAGTACCGGCAGCTGACCGTGCTGCACGAGCGCTGGCCCGGCGTGCCCCGCATTGCGCTGACCGCCACGGCGGACGCGCCCACCCGGCGCGAGATCGTGGAACGCCTCGCCCTCGGGGACGCGCGGCAGTTCGTCGGTTCGTTCGACCGGCCCAACATCCGCTACGCCGTCGCGGCCAAGGACGACGGGCGCCACCAGCTGCTGTCGTTCCTCGACGCCCATCGCGGCGCGAGCGGCATCGTCTACTGCCTGTCGCGGCGCAAGGTCGAGGCGACGGCCGCCTTCCTCGGGGCGCAGGGATTCGACGCCCTGCCCTACCACGCGGGTCTCGATGCGGGCGTCCGCGCCGCGAACCAGCGCCGGTTCCTCCAGGAGGACGGCATCGTGATGGTCGCCACGATCGCCTTCGGCATGGGCATCGACAAGCCGGACGTGCGTTTCGTCGCTCACCTCGACCTGCCGAAGAGCATCGAGGCGTATTACCAGGAGACCGGCCGCGCCGGGCGCGACGGCCTGCCGGCGGATGCGTGGATGATCTACGGGCTCGCCGACGTCGTTCAGCAGCGGCGGCTCATCGACCAGTCGCCCTCGGGCGAGGAATACAAACGCGTGGCGGGCGCGAAGCTCGACGCCTTGTTGGGGCTGTGCGAAGCCGCCGATTGCCGCCGGGTCCGGCTGCTCGACTATTTCGGCGAAGCGAGCAGCCCATGCGGCAACTGCGACAACTGCCTGACGCCGCCCGAGGAATGGGATGCGACCG
>CAMLHR010000050.1 GCA_946479915.1 uncultured Lysobacter sp. | reverse complement strand
CGGGTTGCCGAGCAGCGCCTGCGCGATGCCGAAGCGCTGGCGCATGCCGCCGGAGAACGTGCCGAGCCGGCGCTTGCGCGCGTCCCACAGGTTGACCTGCTGCAGCAGGCCGTCCACCACCTCGCGCCGCTGCTTGCGCGCGGACAGGCCCTTGAGGACGGCGAAGTGTTCCAGCAGGTCCTCGGCGCTGACCTTGGGATAGACGCCGAAATCCTGCGGCAGGTAGCCGAGCTGGCGGCGCACCGCCGCCTTGTCGCGCAGCACGTCGATGGGCTGGCCGTCAGCGCCCTCGAGCGTGGCGGTGCCGCCGTCGGCTTCCTGCAGCGTCGCCAGCGTGCGCATCAGCGAGGACTTGCCCGCGCCGTTGGGGCCGAGCAGGCCGAACATGCCGCGCGGGATGTCCAGGCTGACGCTGTCGAGGGCACGCACGCCGTTGGCGTACGTCTTGCTGAGGTTGCGGATGGTGAGCATGACGTCCCCGGCCATGGCGCCCGTCGGGATGCGGGCAAGCGGCCATGCTACGGCCGGGTCGCGCGGAGCGACCCGTGCGGAACGTCACCCTGCCATTCGTTTCAGCTCGACCAGCGCGGCTTCGATGGGGGCCTGGCCGTCGAGCACGTCGCCGGGCTCGTGCGCGGCCCCGCCTTCGCCTTCCGCGTCCAGGTGCCCGGGCAGCGTGGCTTCCGACACGATCCGGCGCACCGCGTCCCCGCCGTCCGCCGTCGGTTCCAGGACCACGTCGGGCGTGATGCCCCGCGCCTGGATGGAGGTGCCGTCCGGCGTGTAGTAGCGCGCGGTGGTCAGCTTCACCGAATCGCCGTTGTCGAGCGGCAGCGCCGTCTGCACCGAGCCCTTGCCGAAGGTGCGGCTGCCGACGACGCGCGCGCGGTCGTTGTCGCGCAGGGCGCCGGCCAGCACTTCGGCGGCGCTGGCGGAACCGGCGTCCACCAGCACCACGACCGGTGCGCCGTCGAGCCGGTCGCCCGGCGTCGCACTGAAGGTGGTGTCGCTGATCGCCAGGCGCCCGCGCGTGCTGACGATGGTGCCCTGCTCCAGCAGTTCGTCGGCCACCTGCACCGCGGTGGTCAGCAGGCCGCCGGGGTTGCTGCGCAGGTCGATCACCAGCCCGCGCAGGTCGCCCCCGGCCTCCGCCTGCAGCTTCTCCACCGCGCGCGCGAAGTCCGCACCCGTGTCGGCCTGGAACATGGCGATGCGCGCATAGCCGAAGCCCGGCTCGAGCAGGCGCGAGCGGATGCTGGGCACGCGGATCGTCTCGCGCCGGATCGGCACGTCGAACGTGTCGTCACGGCCTTCGCGCGCGATGGTGAGCACGATCTCGCTGCCGGGCGGGCCGCGCAGCGGATCGTTGCCGGCCTCTTCGACCGGCTTGCCGTCCACCGCGACGATCACGTCGCCGGCCTTGATGCCGGCGCGCGCGGCGGGCGTGTCGTCGATCGGCGCGATGACCCGGAGCGTGCCGTCGTCTTCCCAGGCCATCTCCACGCCGATGCCCTCGTACGCGCCCCGCGTGCGTTCCTGCAGGTCGGCGCTGTCGTCGGCTTCCAGGTACGCGCTGTGCGGATCCAGGTCGCGCAGCAGGCCGCGGATGGCGGACTGCATCAGCGTGTGGTCGTCGATCGGTTCGACATAGGCCTCGCGGACCATGTTGAACACGGCGACGTAGCGGCGGATCTCGTCGAGCGGCACCGCCTCGCTGCCGTCGGGGCGGGCCTCGAGCGCGGCCTCGGGATCGTTCGGCGCGGCAGGCGCCTCGCCGGTGTCCTGGGCATGGAGGGACGCGCAGGCTAGCGCGAGCGCGAGGGGCAGCAACAGTCGGGAGGGGTGCATGGGGCCCGATTATGCGACCGGCGGTGGTGGGCGGGTGAACGTCGCCTCAGCGGCGCTGCAGGAAGCTGTGCGGGTCCACCGGCTTGCCGTCGCGGCGCAGCTCGAAGTAGAGCGCCGCCCGCCCCTGCCCGCCCGAACTGCCGACCCGCGCGACCACGTCGCCGCGCGCCACTTCGTCGCCGACGTCGCGCAACAGCGCGTCGTTGTGCGCATACAGGCTCATGGTGTCGCCGCCGTGGTCGATGATGAGGATGAGGCCGTAGCCGTTCATCCAGTCGGCGAAGACGACGCGGCCGGGCGCGGCCGCGGTGACGGCGGCGCCGGCGTCGGCGGCGATCAGCACGCCGTCGCTGCGGCGGCCGTCGGGCATGCGCGCCCCGTAGCCGGCGAGCAGCGTGCCGGAGACGGGCCAGCCCAGGCCGCCGACGCGGATGCCGCCCGGGGTGCCGGCGCCGGACGGCGACGGCGTGGACGCGCGCTCCGCGGCGCGGGCCGCGGCTTCGCGCAGCGAACGCAGCAGGCGTTCGAGCGAGGCGACGTCGCGTCCGAGCGCCTTCGCGCGCTCGTCCTGCGTGCGGTAGCGCGACTCCATGCGCGCCAGCGTGGCGGCGCGCGCCTCGCGGGCCTGCTCCAGTTCGCCCAGGCGCGCCTGCCGCGCCTCCCGCGCGGCTTCCAGCGCCGTGCGTTCGCGTTCGATCCGCGCCTCGAGCGTGGCCAGCCCCTGGAGTTCGGTCGCAAGCTGTTCGATCCGGCGCGCGCGCTCGCGCTGCAGGTAGCCGTGGTAGGCGAGCAGGCGCTGGCCGTCGGCCACGCGGTCCTGCGCGAGCAGCAGCTTGAGTGGGGCGTCCTCGCCCAGCACGTACGCGGCGCGCAGGAGGGCGGCCAGGCTTTCGCGCTGTCGCGCCAGCCGCTCGTTCAGCGCGTCGCGCTCCACCTGCAGGTCTTCGAGCGCCTGGGTCCGCTCGCCGATCTGCCGTTGCAGGCGGGCCAGTTCGCGCGCCGCGGCGCCGACCGCTTCGTCCGCCTCGCGCAACGCGCGCGCGGCGGCGCCGCGCTCGCCTTCCAGCCGGCGGCGCTCGGCGGTGATCGCCTGGAGTTCGGCGCGTGCCTGGGCGAGCTCGCGCGCGGTGGCGTCCGGATCCTGGGCATGCGCCGGCGCGCCCCAGGCCAGCAGCAGCGCACAGGCCCACGGCACGGAGCGGCGCGCGTGGCGCATCAGCCCGCCGGTTCGAGCAGGCTGCGCCCGGTCATCGCCCCGGGACGCGGCAGGCCCAGCAGGTCGAGCATGGTCGGCGCGATGTCGCGCAACGCACCGCCCGCGCGCAGCGACGCCGGTCCCGCACCGACGACCACCAGCGGCACTGGACCGATCGTGTGCGCGGTGTGCGCCTGCCCCGTCGACGGGTCGCGCATCATCTCGAGGTTGCCGTGGTCGGCCGTGACCAAGAGCGCGCCGCCGGCCTCGCGCACCGCGGCGTCGATCGCGCCGATCGCGACGTCCACCGCTTCCGCGGCGCGGATCGCGGCCTGCAGGTCGCCGGTGTGCCCGACCATGTCCGGGTTGGCGATATTGCACACCACCACGTCGAACGTGCCCGCGCGGATGGCGTCCACCAGGCGCGCGGTGACCTCCGGGCAGCTCATCTCCGGCTGCAGGTCGTAGGTCGCGACCTTCGGGCTCGGGACCAGGATGCGTTGCTCGCCGGGGTACTCGGCTTCGCGCCCGCCACTGAAGAAGAACGTGACGTGCGCGTACTTCTCGGTCTCGGCGATGCGCAACTGGGTCCTGCCACTGGCGGCCAGCACCTCGCCGAGCGTGTCGCGCAGGTCGTCCGGCGCGAACGCGACCGGCGCGGGGAGCGTGGCGTCGTACTCGGTGAGGCAGGTGAAGCGCGACAGCGCCGGGCGCCGCGCCTCGAATCCGTCGAAACCGGGCGAGACGAACGCCGCGGTGAGCTGGCGGGCGCGGTCGGCGCGGAAGTTCATGAACACGACGGCGTCGCCGTCGCGCACCGGCACGCCGCCGCCGATGGTCGTGGGCGCGACGAATTCGTCGTTCTCGCCGCGGCGATACGCGGCGTCGAGCGCGCTCGCGGCGTCGGGCGCATCGTGCCCGGCGCGGCCTTCGACGATCGCGTCCCAGGCGCGCTGCATCCGGTCCCAGCGCCTGTCGCGATCCATGGCGAAGTAGCGCCCGGACACGCTGGCGCTGCGCGCGTTGCCGGCGGCGTCGCAGGCGGCCTGCAGCGCCTGCAGGCTGGGCAGCCCCGAGCGCGGCGGCATGTCGCGGCCGTCGAGGAACGCGTGGACGGCGACCGCCGGCACGCGTTCGCGCCGCGCCAGCTCGAGCATCGCGAACACGTGGCGCTCGTGGCTGTGCACGCCGCCGGGCGACAGCAGCCCCATCACGTGCAGCGTGCCGCCGCCGTCGCGCGCCGCGGCGCAGGCCGCCAGCAGCTCCGGGTTGGCGAAGAAGCCGCCGTCGTCGATCGCCGCGTCGATGCGGGTCAGGTCCTGGTAGACGATGCGCCCGGCGCCGAGGTTCATGTGCCCCACCTCGGAGTTGCCCATCTGCCCGTCGGGCAGGCCGACGTGGCGGCCTTCGGTGTGCACCAGCGTGTGGGGCTCGCTGGCCCACAGGCGCCGCCAGTGCGGGAGCTCGGCCTGCGCCAGGGCGTTGTCCTCGGGGTCCTCCCGGTGGCCCCAGCCATCGAGGATGAGCAGGACGACGGGGCGGGGACGCGGCGAAGGGGCGGGTTGCGGCACGAGACGGAATTCCCAGTGACTTCAGACAGGTGACCGCGGGGCGGCACGGTGCGATTGTATCCACCTGGCACAGGAGGAATTCCCATGGTCCGCATGTCCTGCATCCTCGCCCTGGCGCTCTCGCTGGCGGCCTCGCCGGCGTTCGCGTCGGACAACGACATCGACAAGGTCAACGGCAGCATCACCGCCGAGGCCGGCGAGTCGTACGGCACGCTGAGCACGGTCAACGGCAGCATCCGGATCGGCGCCGGGGCGGTGGTCGAGGAAGCCGAGACCGTCAACGGCTCGATCAGGGTCGCCGACGATGCGCGTTCCGGCTCGCTGGAGACGGTGAACGGCGCGATCCGGCTCGGCGAGCGGGTCGAGGTGTCCGGCGACATCGACACGGTCAACGGCGGCGTGTTCGTCGACCGCGAGGGCCGGGTGGCCGGCGACATCGAGACCGTCAACGGCTCGATCGGCCTGGTGGACACCGAGCTGGCGGGCGACATCGAGACCGTCAACGGCGACATCACGGTCGGCATCGACTCGCACGTGCGCGGCGGCATCACCGTGACCAAGCCCAATTCGGGCTGGTTCCCGTTCAGCCTCGGCAAGCGCGAGCCGCCCCGGATCGTCATCGCGCAGGGCGCCCGCGTGGACGGCCCGCTGGTGTTCGAGCGCGAAGTGAAGCTGTACGTGCACGCGACCGCGCAGGTCGGGAAGATCACCGGCGCCGAGCCGGTCCGCTACGACGGCGACCGCGCCCCGGCCGACTGACACCCGGCGCGGGCCGCCCGGCCCGTTGCCCTAGAATCGGGGGTTTCCGCCGCGGAGACCCCCGATGACCACCCGCACTACCCTCCTGGTCGCGATGGCAGCGACCCTCGCCCTGGCCGCGTGCGATCGCGCGCCAGAGCCCGACACCCAGGCCGCGACGTCGCCGGACGCGACGGCGGGCGACGGCCATGCGTTCCAGCCGGCCATCACCGCCGAGGACTTCTCCGAGCTCGTGCAGACGCTGTCGTCCGACGCGTACGGCGGCCGCGCGCCGGGCCGCCCGGGCGGCGAGATGACGGTCGAGTACATCCGCGACCAGTTCGAGCGCGTCGGCCTGCAGCCGGGGCTGGACGGCGAATGGTTCCAGACCGTGCCGATGGTCGAGACCACGGCGTCCGAGGACACCACCCTGGTCATCCAGCCGGCCGAAGGCGAGGCGCGCGAGCTGTCGTTCGGCGACGAGATGGTCCTGGTCACCCGCAGCGGCGAGACGCAGGTGTCGGTCGAGGACAGCGAGCTGGTGTTCGTCGGCTACGGCGTCAACGCGCCGGAGCAGGACTGGAACGACTACGCGGGCCTGGACGTCGAGGGCAAGACGGTCGTCATGCTGGTCAACGATCCCGGGTTCCACGCCGCGGACGAGTCGCTGTTCGAAGGCAATCGGATGACCTATTACGGGCGCTGGACCTACAAGTTCGAGGAGGCGGCGCGCCAGGGAGCCAGGGCCGCGCTGATCATCCACGACACGCCGGGCGCGTCGTACGGCTGGGAGGTCGTGCAGAACTCCTGGTCCGGCCCGCAATTCGACCTGCGGCCGTCGGACGATCCGGAACCGCGCCTGCCGGCGCAGGGCTGGATCACGCACGAGGTCGCCGAGCAGCTGTTCGCCGACGCCGGCCTGGACCTGGCGGCGATGGTGGCCGCGGCGGGCAAGCGCGGCTTCGAGGCGGTGCCGCTCGACGCGACGGTGTCGTTCGACCTGTCGAGCACGATCGAGGAGAAGTCCTCGCGCAACGTGGTCGGCGTGCTGCCGGGCGCCGAGGCGCCGGACGAGGCCGTGGTCTACATGGCCCACTGGGACCACCTCGGCACGCATGAGGGCGAGGGCGACCAGGTCTACAACGGCGCCGTGGACAACGCGACCGGCGTGGCGGGGATCATCGAGATCGCCGGTGCGTTCGCCGCGCAGCAGCCGCCGCCGGCGCGTTCGCTGGTGTTCGTGGCGGTGACGCTGGAGGAGTCCGGCCTGCTGGGCTCGAAGTACTACGTGGCGCATCCGGCGTTCCCGATGGCCAGGACCGCGGCGGTGATCAACCTCGACGCGATGAACGTCAACGGCCCGGCCAACGACATGGTGGTCGTGGGCAAGGGCAGTTCGGAGCTCGAGGACCTGCTGGCCACGGCGACCGCGGAGCAGCAGCGCACGCTGGTGGAGGAATCCAACCCGGCCGGCGGCTACTACTTCCGCTCGGACCACTTCAACTTCGCCAAGGCCGGCGTGCCCGCGCTGTATGCGAAGGGCGGCGACGACCTGGTCGAGGGCGGCACCGCCGCGGGCAAGGCCGCAGGCGAGGACTACACCGCGAAGCGGTACCACAAGCCCGACGACGAGTTCAGCGCGGACTGGAACCTCGGCGGCGTGATCCAGGACCTCGAGGCGCTGTACGCGGTCGGCCGCGAGGTCGCCGGGTCCGACACGTGGCCGCAGTGGCGCGAGGGCAACCCGTTCCGCGCGATCCGCGAGGCTTCGCTCGCGGAGGCGGAAGCCAGCGCCGGCGACGGCGACGGCGACGACGCGGCCGAGTAACCCGCGGCCTGCCGACATCGGTTGCATCCGGACGGCGCCTGCGGGCGCCGTCCTTTTTTCGGCTAGGCTTCAGGCGAATCCACGGGGAGGGTCGCCGGATGTCCACAGCCTATTGGTGCGTCCTGATTGCCGCATTCCTGCCGTACGTCTGGACGGTGCTCGCGAAGCGATCCGGGCGCCGTTACGACAACCGCGATCCACGGGGCTGGCTGGCGCGCCAGGAAAATCCGCTGTCCATCCGGGCGAACGGCGCCCAGTTGAATGCGTTCGAGGCCTTCGCCCCGTTCGCGGCCGGCGTGCTCATGGCCCAGTTCGCCGGGGTCGAGGCCGGGACGATCACCCTGCTCGCCATCGCGTTCGTCGCCTTCCGGATCCTCCACGGGATTTTCTACGTCACCGGCTGGCATTACCTGCGGAGCGCGGCCTGGGTCGGCGGCTTCGCGTGCGTCCTGGCGCTGATGGGGAATGCCGCAGCCGCCATCTGACTAAATACGCTGGAAACCCCGGACCGCAGAAAGGAAAAACCCCGGCTTTAGGCCGGGGTTTTGTTGTAGATGCTCAGCGATGA
>CAMLHR010000049.1 GCA_946479915.1 uncultured Lysobacter sp. | reverse complement strand
CTCGCCCGCCTTGGCCAGCGCCGGCGCGAGCTGGTCGCGGAACACGCCGGCGTCGATGTCCGGCGCGGCCAGGATGATCTCGCGGAACCGGCCCATCAGGTCCGGCCGCTCCAGCACGAGCCGTTCCAGCGCCCGGGTCAGCCCGCGCGTGCCCATGCTGTGGCCGACCAGGTACAGGTTGTCCGCGCCCGACTGCTCGGCGGCATCCACGATGAACTGCTTGATGTGCGGCGTGGACCACTCGATGTTGGCCTCGTCCACGGTGTAGCCCGACAGCGAGGCCTGCGACGGCCAGCTGAAGAAGATCGGCGCGCCGTCGAACGACAGGTCGTAGGCGAGCTGCGCGGTGCGCCGCGCCGCGTCGGCGAACGCGACGTTGTAGCCGTGCACGAAGAGGAACGCGTTCTTGCCCTCCGACGCGGCGACCCGCATCCGCAGCGAGCGGAGGAACGCGTCCTTGGGTTGCGGGATCGTTTCCAGCAGCACCACGTGCCGCGACGGGTCCTCGCGGAACTCCAGCCGGAACACGGACGGCGCCTCGAGCTCCCCGGCGACGTGGCCGCGCGGGATGCTGACGAAGGCCTGGCCATAGGCCATCGGGCCGCGTTCGCCGGTGTACTTCCCCGACTGGTCGACGGCATGGAAATCCTTCGCCGGCGCGCGGTCGGTCGCGTAGAAGACGCGCATGCGGGCGTAGTTGCTGTCCGGGTCGATCGGCGGGCGCGCCGCGGCGCCCGAGGCCTCGCGGGCGGGCGCTTAGCGGGCAGCGGCCTCCCTGGCAGCGCTCTCGTAGGCGGATCGCGCAGCGGCCTCGCGCTCGACGGCCTCGCGCGCGGCGGCCTCGTAGGCGGCGCGCGCCGCCGCTTCCGCGTCGGCAGGCGATGGCGGCGGAGGGGGTGGCGGCGGAGGGGGCGGCGGCGGAGGGGGCGGCGGGGGCGCCTCCGCGGCAACGGGTTCCTGGCTCGTCTGGACCGGCTGGGTCGCGCAGCCGGCGAGCAATGCCAGCAGCACGGCCAGCAACAGGCGGTTTCGCACGACGGTTCCCCTTCCCCTGGTATCGGGTGCGAATCTAGGAGGCCCGCGCACGGCGTGCAACCCGTCTCGGCGGTTGCGACGCCCGGCCGCTAGAGTGTGTCGACGAAACGGGAGCGCGAATGGCTGGCAAGGTGGCATCCAGGGCGAAGGTCGCCTACGTCTGCGGCGAATGCGGCGGCGAGCACGGCAAGTGGCAGGGGCAGTGCGCCGAATGCGGCGCCTGGGACACGCTGTCGGAATTCGTCGTCGAGCCCGCGGCCGCGCGCAGCGTCGCGGCGACGCGTCGCACGGGCTGGGCCGGCAAGGCCGACGCGCCACGCGTCACCGCGTTGTCCGACGTGCAGCACCGCGAGGATGCACGCGTCTCCACCGGCATCGCGGAGTTCGACCGCGTGCTCGGCGGCGGCCTGGTCGAGGGTGCCGTGGTCCTGGTCGGCGGTGATCCCGGCATCGGCAAGTCCACGCTGCTGCTGCAGGCGGTCGCGCGCATGGCGGGCACGTTGCCCGGCCTGTACGTCACCGGCGAAGAATCGCTCGGGCAGGTCGCCGGCCGCGCCGCGCGGCTCGGATTGCCGGTGGACGGCGTGCACGCGCTGGCCGAAACGGGCATCGAGCGGATCCTGGAACACGCCAGCGCGATGAAGCCGCGGCTGATCGTGGCCGACTCCGTGCAGACGCTCTGGACCGAATCGGTCACCGCCGCGCCCGGCTCGGTCAGCCAGGTGCGCGAATCCGCCGCGCGCCTGGTGCGCTACGCAAAGGAAACCGGCACCGCCGTGTTCCTGGTCGGCCATGTCACCAAGGAAGGCGGCATCGCGGGCCCGCGCGTCCTCGAGCACATGGTGGACGCGGTGCTGTACTTCGAGGGGGAATCCGGCTCGCGCTTCCGCGTGCTGCGCGCGTTCAAGAACCGCTTCGGCGCGGTCAACGAGCTGGGCGTGTTCGCGATGGGCGAGCAGGGGCTCAAGGAAGTCCCCAATCCTTCGGCGATCTTCCTCTCCGGCGGCAGCCTGCAGCAGCCCGGCAGTTGCGTGACCGTGACCCGCGAAGGCACGCGCCCGCTGCTGGTCGAAGTGCAGGCGCTGGTGGACTCGTCGCCGCTGTCCAACCCGCGGCGCGTCGCCGTCGGCCTGGAGGGCAACCGCCTGGCCATGTTGCTCGCGGTGCTGCACCGGCACGCGGGCGTGGCCACCAGCGACCAGGACGTGTTCGTCAATGTCGTCGGCGGGATCCGCCTGCAGGAGACCGCGGCCGACCTGCCGGTGCTGCTCGCGGTGCTGTCGTCGCTGCGCGACAACCCGCTGCCGGAGAAGACCATCGCATTCGGGGAGGTCGGCCTGTCGGGCGAGATCCGCCCCGTGCCCAACGGCGAGGACCGCCTCAAGGAGGCGGCCACGCACGGGTTCAAGCGTGCCATCGTGCCCAGGGCGAATGCGCCGAAGGCAGGGCGCATCAAGGACATGCAGATTGTCGCGGTCGAGCGCTTGATCGACGCAATCGACTCCCTGTAGCGCCGTAGGCCACATCCCGCCCGTTGCGCTCCCGGGGCCTGCAGGCCGTGTCGGCGTCCTCGATCGCCTGCCGGCAACGGGTGTCGCACAGCCCGATCCTGTCGAGGAGCAGGAACCTGTCGCGGAAGTAGTCGCTTCCCACGGTGCCGACGATCGCGGGGTCGTCGCCCGCCTCCTCCACGATCGCCACCGGTGTCGGCACGGCATCGCCGTCGGCGACCGCCAGCGCGACCGTGACCCGTGTCGCCGCCTCGACGGGGACGCACGTCCCTTCCGTGGCCAGGCGGTCCAGCGCGTCGCGGTACAGCACGGTCGTCCTGGTCCCGAGGTCGACTCGCATGCGCAACGCGGCATCGCAACCGGCCAGCCGGACCGGCACCGTCCGCGCGGCGCGTGCGTCCTGTTCGCTGCCGACGGTCGCGTCCTGCCACTGGAAGTGCGGCAGGGAGAGCAGGACCGCGGCGAACCACGCGAGGGCGCTCATGCCGCCTCCCGCTGGGAGGGGGCATCCATCAGCCACGCGGCCAACTGGCGCCCGTTGCCCTCGATCGTGGGCAGGTGGGACGACAGGATCCGCCGCGTGGACAGCCTGGCGACCCTGGCGAACCGCCGCGCGAGGGCGACGGTCGGCAAGTCGGCCAGCCACGGGGCATCGATCGCGGACCACGCGAGCAGTCCCTCGCGCAGTTGCTCCGGCGGCACGTCCGCGAGCGACCGGTACGGGGCCGGGAGCAACGCTCCGAAGGCATCGGCGGCGAACAGCGTGCCCGACGTCGCATCCAGGAAGCCCAGCGTCTCCGGCGCGTCGTAGTAGGGCGGACGCATCGCGACGAGCTCGCGGTCGGGGAGTGCCAGCCGACCGCCTTCCTCCACGAGGTGCACGCGGTCGGTCGGCAGCCCTTGCAGGCCCAGCTTCCCGAGTCCGAGGAAGCTGGTGACGACCACGGCGTCGGGCGCCGCGTCGAGCACCGCCCGGAGGTTGCCGGTGTGGTCGCCGTCCACGTGGCTGAGCCAGATCCAGCGCAGGTCGCGCGGTCGGATCCGCTGCTGCAGCGTGCGCATGAAGTCGCCCTCCAGGGCGGCCAGGCCGGTGTCGACCAGCACGGGCTCCGGGCCTTCCAGCAGGAAGCTGTTGACCGGCAGGACGCCGGCGCCGGGGACGGGGAGGGTGGCGGGCAGGGCGCTCCAGCCATGGTCGAGGTCGACCGGGTCGGCCATGGCGGGTCGGGAATCGTGTTCCATCAGGATTGCCTATTTCAGTGAACAGAGGTGTTCACTGAGCTTATGGCCCTGTTCGCGCGCTTGTCAACCGTTCGTTGAACAGATATGTTCAACCAATGCCCACGCCCCCCGGAAAGCGCCCCTACCGCATGCGCAAGCGCTCCGAGGCGCAGGCCGGGACCCGCCAGCGCATCGTCGAGGCGGCGATGCACCTGCACGAGGAAGTCGGGCCGCGCGCGACCACCATCAGCGCGATCGCGGACCGTGCGGGCGTGCAGCGGCTGACCGTGTACCGCCACTTCCCCGACGAGACCGCCGTCTTCCAGGCATGCACGCAGCACTGGCTGGCGCTGCATCCGCCGCCGGATCCCGCGACATGGGCGGACGTGGAGGATCCGGTCGCCAGGGTGCGCGCCGCGATCGCGGCGTTCCATGCGTACTACCGCGCCACCGCGCGCATGTGGTGGATGGCCCACCGCGACGAACCGGATGTCCCGGCGCTGGGGCAACCGATGCAGGACTTCCGCGCCTATCTCGCCGGGATCGCCGACGCCCTGGCGTCGGCCCTGGGGCCCGCGCCGGCCGATGCCCGCGCGCTCGCCGCCACGGTCCGGCACGGCCTCGCGTTCGGGACCTGGGATTCGTTGCGCGCGAACGGCCTGGGAGGGGACGAGGCCGTGGCGCTCGTCGCCAGGTGGATCGACAGCGTCCGCGACGCCGCTTGACCGGCGTCAGGCTCGCTGCAGCACGAGCTCCAGCACGAACTTCGACCCGAAGAACGCCAGCACCAGCAGCGCCATCGCCACCAGCGTCCAGCGCACGGCGGTCGCGCCCCGCCAGCCGCGCCGCCAATGGCCGACGAGCAACGCGCCGAACGCCAGCCACGACAGCACGCTGAACACCGTCTTGTGCGCCAGGTGCTGCGCGAACATGTCCTCCACGAACAGCGCGCCGGTCAGCAGGGTCGCGCTGAGCAGCACGAAGCCGACGGCGATCGTGCGGAACAGCAGCGACTCGAGCTGCACCAGCGGGGGCAGGGCGCGCAGCCAGCGCGGGTAGTCGCGCCGGCGCAGCGCGCGTTCCTGCATCCACAGCAGCACCGCCAGCACGGCCGCGATCGCGAGCGTCGCGTAGGCCAGCAGCGCGCACCACGCATGCAGCTGCAGGCGCCAGTCGCCGACGACGCTCGCCGCGCGCGTGGTCGTCGCATCGCCGGCCAGCGTGACCGCCGCCAGCGGAAATACCACCACGCCGAGCGCCTGCAGCCGCCCGGTCGACGCGCCGTACAGCGTCGTCAGCGCCGCCATGCCGAGCCCGACCAGCGACAGCGCGGCGAAGAAATGCAGGTCCGCGCCGCCCGCAAGTTGCCAGTCGCGCGCGTGGTGCGCGGCGTGCAGCGCCACGGCGACCAGCGCCACGAACGCCCAGGGCACCGCACGGGCCTCGCCGCGCGCGACCTCGCGCACCAGCCAGCCCGCGGCCACCAGGTAGAGCACGACGGCGATGAGAACGATTGTCATCGCTTCAGTTTGGCACAAGGCACGGCCCTATAATCGCGGGCCGTTCGTCGCGCATTCCCCAGGTTTCCTCCATGTTCGAATCCCTCACCCAGCGCCTGTCCGGCACCATCGAGCGCCTGCGCGGCCGCGGCCGGCTGACCGAGGAGAACATCCGCGAGGCCACGCGCGAAGTGCGCATCGCCCTGCTGGAGGCGGACGTCGCGCTGCCGGTGGTCCAGGCCCTGGTCGAGCGGATCAAGGTCCGCGCCGTCGGCCAGGAAGTGCTCAAGTCGCTGACCCCGGGCCAGGCCCTGGTCAAGGTCGTCCGCGACGAGCTGGCCGCGGTGATGGGCTCGCAGGCCACCGAGCTCAACCTCAACGTCCCGGCGCCCGCGGTGATCCTGATGGCGGGCCTGCAGGGCGCGGGCAAGACCACGACCGTCGGCAAGCTGGCGCGCCACCTGAAGGAGCGCCGCAAGAAGAAGGTCATGGTCGTGTCGGCCGACGTGTACCGCCCGGCGGCGATCGAGCAGCTGCAGACCCTGGCGGGGCAGGTCGGCGCGCAGTTCCACCCGTCGGCGGCCGGCCAGTCGCCCGAGGCGATCGTGCGCGGCGCGATCGACGACGCGCGCAAGTCGCACGTGGACGTGCTGATCGTCGACACCGCGGGCCGCACCAGCATCGACGACGCGATGATGGCGGAGATCAAGGCGCTGCACGCGGCCACCAACCCCGCCGAAACCCTGTTCGTCGTCGACGCGATGACCGGCCAGGACGCGGCCACGACGGCGAAGCACTTCAGCGAGGCGCTGCCGCTCACCGGCGTCGTGCTGACCAAGACCGACGGCGACGCCCGTGGCGGCGCGGCGCTTTCGGTGCGTTACGTGACCGGCCGGCCGATCAAGTTCATCGGCACCGGCGAGAAGGTGGACGGGCTGGACGTGTTCCATCCCGAGCGCGTCGCCAGCCGCATCCTGGACATGGGCGACGTGCTGTCGCTGGTCGAGCAGGTCGAGCAGCAGGTCGACAAGGACAAGGCCACGAAGCTGGCCGAGAAGGTCGCCAGGGGCAAGAAGTTCAACCTCGAGGACATGCGCGACCAGCTCGAGCAGATGCAGGGCATGGGCGGCATCTCCGGCCTGCTCGACAGGATGCCCGGCGTCGGCAGGATCCCCGATGCCGTGAAGAACCAGGTGACCGGCAAGGAAGTGCCGCGCCAGATCGCCATCATCAACTCGATGACCCCGCGCGAGCGCCGCAACCCGGCGCTGCTCAACGGGTCGCGCCGGGCGCGCATCGCGCGCGGTTCGGGCACCACGCCCGCCGACGTGAACCGCCTGCTGAAGTCGTTCCAGCAGATGGAAAAGATGATGGCCAAGTTCGGCAAGGGCGGGATGAAGGGCATGATGCGCGGCATGCAGGGGATGCTCGGTGGTCGGGGCGGCCTGCCTTTCCGCTGAGCCGTTCAGGTCCCGGGCCCCGTCCGGGCGGTTCCCTGCACCGGCCCGCATGCCCTACAATAGCCGGCTTACCTCGGCATCCCGGCCGACTGGGCAACACAGGAAAGCAGCAATGGTCACCATCCGCCTGACCCGTGGCGGCGCCAAGAAGCGCCCCTTCTACCACATCATCGTCACCGACAGCCGCGCCGCGCGCGACGGCCGCAACATCGAGCGCCTGGGCTACTACAACCCGATCGCCGCCGGTGCCGAGAAGCGTGTCGAGCTCGATACTGAGCGGACGGAATACTGGGTCGGCAAGGGCGCGCAGATGAGCGACAAGGTGCGCAACCTGTACAAGGAAGCCAAGGCTTCCGCGGCGGCCCCCGCCGCCTGATGCCGCGGCCGCGCGCCTGCGCGGCCGGCTTGCGATGAATGATCCCGCGCGCCCGCGCATGGTCCTGATGGGCCGCGTGCTGGGCGCGTTCGGCGTGCGCGGCGAAGTGAAGGTCGAGTCGTTCAGCGACCCGGCCGACACCCTCCTGAAATACCGCCCCTGGACCCTGCGCGACCCGCGGGGCGCCGAGCGCACCCTCGACGGCGTGCGCGGGCGCGGCACGGCGAAGGGCGTCGTCGCCAGCCTGCCGGGCGTGGACGACCGCGACGCGGCCGACGCGCTGCGCGGCACGGAGATCCTGGTCCCGCGCGACGCGCTGCCGCCCCCCGGCAAGGACGAGTACTACTGGGTCGACCTGGAGGGCCTGCGCGTGGTCACGCTCGAGGGCGTGGACCTGGGCACCGTGTCGCACCTGATGGCGACCGGCGCCAACGACGTGCTGGTCGTGCGCGGCGAACGCGAGCGCGTGCTGCCGTTCGTGCAGCCGCAGTTCGTGAAGGCGGTGGACTTCGACGCCGGCACCATCACCGTGGACTGGGACCCGGAGTTCTGATGCGGATCGACGTCGTCTCGCTGTTCCCCGAATTCGTCGCGCAATGCGCCGCGTTCGGGGTGACCGGGCGCGCGATCGAGCGCGGCCTGCTGTCGCTGCACGGCTGGAATCCCCGCGATTTCGCCGAGGGCAACTACCGCCGGGTGGACGACCGCCCGTTCGGCGGCGG
>CAMLHR010000048.1 GCA_946479915.1 uncultured Lysobacter sp. | reverse complement strand
ACGGACGCTTCGTGTTCGGCACCACCCGCCTCGACGCCGACTACGACGCCGGCGAGACGACGCGCGTGTCGCAGGTGCCGTCCGCGTTCCCGATCGTGCCCGGGCCGAAGGACGACCCGACGGTGGCCATCCTGCTGCCGTACGGCGAGGCGATGGCACGGCACAGCGCGCTGCTCAACGTCACCCGCAACGCCGACGGCGTGCTGCGCGACGTGCCGTTGCGCGAGGAGGTCGGCGACTGGGCGATCCCCTCCCTCGCGCTGCGCCTGGCCGCGGGCCCGGACCCGGCGGCGCTCGCGCGTTATCCCGACAGCATCCGCATCGACTGGCGCACGCGCACGCGCCTGCCGGGCATCAGCGCGGCGGACCTGCTCGAGGGCGAGCCCATCTGCCGGCCGCCGGACGAACCCGCACCCGACCTGCGCGGGCGCACGGTGCTCGTGGGTTACACCGCCGCGGGCCTCAACGACGCCAAGCCCACGCCCGTCGATCCCACGATGGCCGGCGTGGAGGTCCACGCCGAGGCCACCGAGGCCCTGCTCGCCAACCGTGCGATCTGGATGCCGCCGGCCTGGGTGAAGTACCTGCTGGCCGCGCTGCTGGTCGCGCTCACCGGCTACGCGTTCTTCCGCGGCGAGCCGGCCTGGGAACTGGACTCGATGTTCGTTGCGGCCAACCTCGTGCTGTTCGCGATCGCCTTCGTCGGGCTCACCGCGTTCGGCGTGTTCTTCGACATCTTCGCGGCGATGGGTTTCGTCGCGCTGTCGTTCGGCCTGTGCCGCCTGTACGCGGCCACGCAGCGCAACAGCGCGATCGGCAACGACGACTACCGGCAGGGGTTCCACCCGGACCTGCACCCGTGGGTCGCGCTCGCGCGCATCCGCTTCGTCCCGGACCCCGGCGTCGGACGCCACCTGCTGGACACGCGCCTGCGCGAGTTCCGCCGGCGCCTGCGCCGCTTCATCTACGGCGGCACCGACGCCGTCGCCATGGACTGCGTGGTCGAGTACGACAGCTGGTTCTGGGACTCGATGGTGGACGTGACGGTGCTGCTCTGGGGCGGTACCGACCGCGCCGACGTCGTGGCGCGGGCCGAGCGCGAGCTCGATGCGCTGCACGCGCGCCTGGCCGGCCACGAGGACCTGCTGCCGGACGACGGCAGCGTGCGCGTCGCCTGCGTGGTGGCCCACCTGGGCGATGCGGACGGGGAAACTGAATGCGTGACCACGGCCCGCATCCGCGTCTGCGAGGCGCTCGGCGACGTGCTGCGCGCGCCTGCAGAACGGCCGCTGCGGGCGCAGAATGCGTTCGAGGGGTGATGAGGAGGGATTCCCGATGACCAAGCACGTCCTGTCCGTGTCCACCGGGCTGCTGCTCGCCGCCTGCATCGCCGGCGTCGCCGCCGCGGCCGGCCTCCCGGCCGTCGTGCACAAGGCGACGGCCACGGTGTACGCGCAACCGGATTTCGCGTCCGGGACGGTCGCCACGCTGCCGCGCGACACGTCGGTGAGCGTCGCGTCGCAACAGGGGCTCTGGTACCAGCTCGAACCCGGCGCCGCGCACGGCGCGGGCTACGTGCGCGTCAACGAGATCCGCCTCGCGCAGACGGGCACGAGCGAATCGGACACGCTGCAGGTGCTGCTTACCGCGAAGTCCGGCCGCGGCCGGGTGAGCGAGACCGCCGGCGTGCGCGGCATCGAGGAGAGCGACCTGCGCAGCGCGGACTACGACGCGGCGCAACTCGAGGCGATGCAGGCCAACCGCGTGCCGAAGGGCGGCGCCGCCGGCTGGGCCGACGCGCAGGGCCTGGAAGCGACGACCATCGCCTGGGAGGGCGAGGCGACGCCTTCGCACTTCGAGGCGACGGTGGCGGCCGCGCCCGCCGAGCCGCCCAAGCCCGCGCGCAAGCGCGGCGGCGGCTTCGGCGGCTTCGCCAAGGGCCTGCTCGGCGGGCTCGGCGGGGGTGCGGTCGGCCAGGTGCTCGACGTGGCCGAGAGCGCCGCGCCGAAGTCGGAGGAGGACCTCGCGCAGGCCGAACTCGAACTCGGCCCGCTGGTCGCCGGCCGCCTGCTCGGCGCGCGGCCCCTGTGGGACGACGCTGCGGCGCAGCAGCGCGTCAACACGATCGGCCGCTGGCTGGCCTCGAACACCTCGCGCCCCGACCTGCCCTGGACGTTCGCGGTGATCGACAGCCCGGAACTGAATGCGTTCGCGGCGCCGGGCGGCTACGTCATGGTGACCCGCGGCCTGTACACGCTGCTGGAGACGGACGCGGAACTCGCCGCGGTCCTGGGCCACGAGATCGGCCACGTCGTGCAGCGCGACCATTACGAGGTGGTCCGCAAGCAGGAGCTGACCGCGTCGCTGCAGAACCTGGTCAGCAGCCAGGTGCCGGCGGGCGGCAGCGTCGGCGAGTCGCTCGCGCGCGACTTCGTCGAGCACCATGGTGCCGCGATGCTGATGACGCGGCTCGACCGCGAGGCCGAGTACCGCGCGGACGCGTTCTCGCAGCTTTACCTGGCGCGCGCGGGCATGAACCCGCTGGCGCTGTACGGCGTGCTGCAGAAGATGGCGGCGATCGGTGGCACGGACGGCGGGCTGGCGCAGCTGTACAGCACGCACCCGACCATGGACGACCGCCTGGACCGGATCGACGCGCGCGGGTACGGCGAACTCGAGCCGTACCTCGCGCGCCAGGCGCCGCCTACTTCACCAGCCGCATGGTGAGCGGATAGCGGTACCGCTCGCCCTGGTTCGCCTTGATCGAGGCGATGATCACGAGCACCAGCCAGCCGAGGCCGACCAGGACCATCAGCGGGAGCGTGATCACGCCACCGATGAAGAGCGTGAGGAACGTGACCGCCCACAGCACGAAGAAGACGATCGCGACGGTGATGTTGAAGTTCAGCGCTTCCTTCGCCTGGTCGTCGACGAAGGGCATGGTGTCCTTCTTGACCATCCAGATGACCAGCGGGCCGATGAAGCAGCCGATGCTGCCCGCCCAGCCGGCCGTCACCAGGCCACCGAGCAACGCCGACAGGTGCGCGAACATCGCCCACTGGCGCTCTTCCGCCGAAATGCCGCCCTCCGTCGTGGCCGGAGCCGGGTTGTAGTCGTTCATGCGTGACTCCCCTCACACGACGCCATGCCGGCGCCGAATCGCACTCTCCGCCCGGCCACGGGCGGAGTCAAGCGAGGTCAGCTGCCGCCGGCGACGGTCATGCTGCCGACCAGGATCGAGCCGCAACGGACGTGCGAACGCGGGTCCACGTCGCTGCCGACGGCCTGGATCGCGGCGAACATCGCGCGCAGGGTGCCGGCGATGGTGATGCCGTCCACGGCGTGGACGACCTCGCCGCCCTCGACCAGGAACCCCGCCGCGCCGCGCGAGTAGTCGCCGGTCACCGGGTTGACGCCCTGCCCCATCAGTTCCGTGACCAGCAGCGCGCGCGGCACGCCGCACAGGATGCCGGCCTGGTCGCCGGCATTCGCCGCCACCAGCAGGTTGTGCGCGCCGCCCGCGTTGGCCGTGGTCTGCAGGCCGAGCTTGCGCGCCGAGTAGCTGCCCAGCATGTAGCGCCGGAGCACGCCGGCCTCGACCAGCGCGGACGCGCGCGTGGCCACGCCCTCGGCGTCGAACGCCGCCGAGCGGAACCCGCGCCGCAGGAACGGGTCCTCCTGGATCGAGAACCAGTCGGGGAACACCTGCTGTCCGGCGGCGTCGACCAGGAAGCTCGCCTTCCGGTACAGCGCGCCGCCGCTGACCGCGCCGAGCAGGTGCCCGATGAGCGAGCGCGCGACCTCCGCCGTGTACAGCACCGGGAGCTCGCCGGTCGGCAGCGACCGCGGGGCCAGCCGCGCGGCCGCGCGTTCCGCCGCGCGCCGGCCGATCGCCACGACCGGCTCCAGGTCGTCCGCGGACAGCGCGGTCGAGTACCAGCCGTCGCGCTGCATGCCCGCGCCCTCGCCCGCGATCAGCGCGCAGCCGATCGTGTGCTGGGTGCTGCGCTCGCGGCCGATGAAGCCGTGCGAGTTCGCGTACACGCTGTAGCTCTCGCTGCTGCCCACCGAGGCGCCGTCGGAATTGCCGATCCGCGGGTCCGCGTCGCGTCCGGCCTGCTCGCACGCGAGCGCCAGGTCGATCGCGCGGTCGGCGTCCACGTCCCACGGGTGCCACGCGTCGAACTCCGGGAAGTGGCCGTCGAGCTGGGGCCGCGCCATGAGGTCCGCATCGGCGAGCCCCGCCGCGGGATCGGCCTCGGTGTGGCGCGCGATGGCGCAGGCCTGGTCCACGGTCGCCTGCAGGCTGCCGTCGCGCAGGTCGGCCGTGCTGGCGCTGCCGCGGCGCGTGCCGAAGTACACGGTCACCGCGATGCCGCGGTCGCGCGTCGCCTCCACGGTCTCCACCGCGCCCATGCGCACGCTGGCGTTGAGCCCGGTTTCCTCCGAGCACGAGACTTCGGCCTGGTCCGCGCCGGCGGCGCGGGCCATGCCCAGCAGGCGGTCGGCCGTGCCGGCGAGCGTGTCGAGGCGCTGGAGGCTGTCCGTTGGCATGGTGGTCAATGAATTATCCTTTGCGGATGCGAGGCAAGGACCCCGACACCGGCGATTTCCTGTCCCCCAGCCGCAGCCAGGAACGGCGCGACGCGCTGGAGGTGCTGGCGCTGGGAGACCGGCTGTCGGGCCTGACCGATGCGCAGCTCGCGAAGCTGCCCATCCCCGAGGCGCTGCTTCCGCACATCCTCGAGACGAGACGCATCACCTCGCACATCGCGCGCAAGCGGCAACTGGCGTTCCTGGCCAAGCAGATGCGCCGCGAGGACGACGAGACGCTCGACGCCATCCGCGACGCGCTCGAGGAGAAGGGCGAGGCCGCCCGCCAGGAAACCGCGGCGATGCACCGCGCCGAGGCCTGGCGCGAGCGCCTGCTCGAGGAAGGCGACGCCGCGCTGTCCGAACTGCTGGACGCGCATCCCGGCGCCGACCGCCAGCACCTGCGCCAGCTCGTGCGCAGCGCGCTGGAGGAACGCAGGCGCAACAAGCCGCCGCGCGCGTACCGGGAGCTCTACAAGGCCGTGCGCGACCTGGGCGCGGGCGACGATCACGCCTGAGTGCCCCCCACGGTGAGTTCGTCGATGAGCAGCGACGGCTGCCCGACGCCCACCGGCACGCTCTGCCCGTCCTTGCCGCACACGCCCACGCCCTCGTCGAGCGCCAGGTCGTTGCCGACCATGCGCACGCGCTGCATCGTCTCCGGGCCGTTGCCGATCAGCGTCGCGCCCTTCACCGGCGCGGTCACCCTGCCGTCCTCGATCAGGTAGGCCTCCGTCGCGGAGAACACGTACTTGCCGCTGGTGATGTCCACCTGGCCGCCACCGAAGTTGACCGCGTACAGCCCGCGCTTCACCGACCGGATCATCTCTTCCGGGTCGTGCGAGCCGGCCAGCATGTAGGTGTTGGTCATGCGCGGCATCACCAGATGCGCGAACGATTCGCGGCGCCCGTTGCCGGTGGGCTGCATGCCCATCAGCCGCGCGTTGTGGCTGTCCTGCATGTAGCCGACCAGCACCCCGTCCTCGATCAGCGTCGTGCACTGCGTCGGCTGGCCCTCGTCGTCGACGTTGAGCGAGCCGCGGCGGCCGGGCAGCGTGCCGTCGTCCACGATGGTCACGCCGGGCGAGGCGACGCGCTGGCCCATGCGCCCGGCGTAGGTGGACGTGCCCTTGCGGTTGAAGTCGCCTTCCAGGCCGTGGCCGACCGCCTCGTGCAGCAGCACGCCCGGCCAGCCGCTGCCGAGCACCACCGGCATGGTGCCCGCGGGCGCCGCGACGGATTCGAGCGCGACCAGCGCCTGGCGCAGCGCCTCGCGCGCCCAGGCCTCCGGCTGGCCGCCGCCGAGCAGCTGTTCGTACGAATACCGGCCGCCGCCGCCCGCATAGCCGGATTCGCGCCGGCCGCCCTGTTCGACGATCACCTGCACGTTCAGCCGCACGAGCGGGCGCACGTCCGCCGCGAGCACGCCGTCGCTGCGCGCGACCAGCACCGTGTCCACGCCGCCGGCGAGGCTGACGACGACCTGCTGCACGCGCGGATCCGCGGCGCGCAGCATCCGGTCCAGCCTGCGCAGCGCCTCGACCTTGTCCTCGTTGCCCAGCGCGTCGATCGGGTCCTGCGGTGCGTAGAGCGCGCGCCCCTGCCCCGGCACGAGCGCGCGCGCCGGGTGGCTCGCGCCGTCGCGCGCGATCGCGCGCGCGGACTTCGCCGCCTCGATGAGCGCCGCCGCGTCGATGTCGTCCGAATAGGCGAAGCCGGTCTTCTCGCCGGAGATCGCGCGCACGCCCACGCCCTGCTCGATCGCGTGCGCGCCGTCCTTGACGATGCCGTCCTCGACCGTCCAGCTCTCCCGCCGCGCGTGCTGGAAGTACAGGTCGCCGAAATCGATGCCGGGGCCCAGCAACGCGCCGAACGCCGGTTCCAGCGCGGCGGTATCCAGGCCTGCAGGCAGCAACAGGCGCGACTGCGCCAGTTCGAGGGTCATCCGTTGGACTCCGGCGTGGGATTGTTCGTGGAAGCCGCCACGTTACCGCGGCGTGCGTGGCGGCGTGGTCGACGGGGTGCCGTCGTCGGGTCCGGCGTCGCCGCGTTGCGCGCCGTCGCGCGGGACGACTTCGACCTCGGGATCCTTCCAGGGGCCGGTCACGCGGTACGTGCGCGCCGCGGCCTCGGCGATGGGCTTCTGCAGCACCGCGTTCGCGGCCGCGCCCAACGCCGCGCCGACCGGGCCGCCGGCGATCGCGCCGACCACGGTGAGCACGTTGCCGGCCTTCGGCCGCACCTCGATGCGCTGGTCGAACGTCTCGGCGCGCAGGTTCGCGGTCCCCCGGATGGTGATCGCCGCCGCCGGACCGTCGATCGCGAGCGACTCGCTGCGCGCGATCCCGTCGTCGAACGCGAGGCGCCCCTCGACCTGGTTGAACGCGAAGCCCTTGCTGAAGAAGTCGCGGAAGTCGAGCGTGAGGCGCCGCGGCAGTTCCGCCAGGCTGAGCAGCCCCAGCACCCGTCCGGCGCCGGGGTCGACTTCCAGCAGGCGCCCGTCGCGCACGTCCACCACCAGGCTGCCCTGCAGGTCGGCGAGTTCGAATTCCGCCGGACTGCCGGTCCACGCCGCCTCCAGCCGCGCGGTCCCGCTGCCCGCGGCCAGGCGGCCACCGTAGCCGAGCCCCGTGAGCAGCGCGCCGAAATCCTCGCTCCGGAACCCGGCGTTGACCCGCGTGCGCGACGCGTTGCCGCGCCCGATCCACTCGCCGTTGAGTTCCAGCCGCTGCCGCTCCGACTGCGTGCGCAGGTGCTCGACTCGCAGGCCGTTGGGGACGGGACGCGTTCGCAGGCTGGCGTTGCCCAGGCGTGCATCGTTGAAGCGCAGGTCGTCGATGGTGAAGGCGAGCGGCGGGATGTCCGCGGGATTCGTCGTGTCGGCGTCACGCGGCGCGGGCGGGGCGGACGGCGCGTCCCCACCGGCCGCGCCCGGCGGCTTCGCCGAGCGCCAATGCAACCGCGCGAGGCGTCCCGACACGGTGGCGCCCGACGCCGACGGCACGCGCACGTCGCCTTCCAGCGCGGCGCCCTGCACGTGCACCGCCAGCGCGCCGCCGCCCGCCGGATCGACCTGACTCCGCGCGTCCGGGAAGGCACCGCCGAACGTTTCGGTAGAGCTGCCGGAGTCGAAGCGCCTGCAGACCATCGAGGTGATCGTTGTTGTCGGCTCGCTGGTCGCCTTGTTCGCCCTCTTCGTCGCCGTGCAGGTGCGCTACCTCTTCAGCGGCGA
>CAMLHR010000047.1 GCA_946479915.1 uncultured Lysobacter sp. | reverse complement strand
GGTTCGGCGTCGGCGCAGCCGGCCAGGGCCAGGGCGGGCGCCGTGGCGAATGCCGCCAGCAGGCGGCGGCGGTCGCGGTACACCGCCTCGTCCGTCAGTTCCGACGCGGGGATCCGCAGGGCGGCGCGCATGTGGTCACGCAGGGCCATCGCTGCATACTAGACCCGAACGCCGCGTCCCGTTGTCCACTGCCTGGAGCCCTGCATGCCCCGCGCCTACAACTTCAGCGCCGGTCCGGCGACCCTGCCCGAACCGGTGCTGCGCCAGGCCGCCGCCGAACTGATGGAGTGGCCGGGGGCGGGCGCCTCGATCGTCGAGCTGAGCCACCGCGGGCCCGAGTTCATGCAGGTCGCGGCGGAGGCGGAGGCGGGGCTGCGCGAGCTGCTCGCCGTGCCGGACGGCTACACGGTGCTGTTCATCGCGGGCGGCGCGACCACGCAGCAGGCCCTCATCCCGCTCAACCTGGCCGCGCCGGGACAGCCGGCCGACTACGTGGTGACGGGGCACTGGGGCCGCACCGCGCTGAAGCAGGCGAAGCCCTACGTGGCCACGCACATTGCCGCCAGCGGCGAAGCCGGCGGCTTCCGCGACATCCCGCCGCGCGAGACCTGGCAGCTCGCCGCGGACGCGGCCTACCTGCACATCACGGCCAACGAGACGATCCACGGCATCGAGTTCCGCGACGCGCACCTGGACGCGCTGGACCGGGGGGACGTGCCGGTCGTCGCCGACTTCAGTTCGAGCATCGCGTCCGAGCCGCTGGACCTGCACCGCTTCGGCATGGTCTACGCCGGCGCGCAGAAGAACCTCGGGCCGGTGGGCATCGGCGTGGCGATCCTGCGCCCGGACCTGCTCGCGCGCGACGGCCAGCCGCGCGCGGACATCTTCGACTTCCGCTCGCATGCGAAGGCCGGCTCGATGCTCAACACGCCGCCGACCTGGAACTGGTACCTGCTCGGGCTGACGGTGAAGTGGATGCTCGCCGAGGGCGGAGTGGCCGAATTCGCGCGCCGCAACGCGCGCAAGGCGGCGCTGCTGTACGACGCCATCGACGGCTCGGGCGGCTTCTACCGCAACGAGGTCGCGCCGGCGGTGCGCTCGCGCATGAACGTGCCGTTCTTCCTGCACGACGACGCGCTGGACCAGGCCTTCCTCGCCGAGGCACGCGAGGCGGGACTGATCTCGCTGAAGGGCCACCGCGCGGTCGGCGGCATGCGGGCGTCGCTCTACAACGCCATGCCCGAGGCCGGCGTGCAGGCGCTGGTGGAGTTCATGCGGGACTTCCGCCAGCGCCATGGCTGAGCCGCGCCGCGATGCCTGGGTCGCGTCGCGCGGCGCGGCGTTGCACGGGTCCCCGGCGATCCCGGGCGACAAGTCGGTGTCGCACCGCGCGGTCATGCTCGCGGCGATCGCGGAGGGCACCACGCGCATCGACGGGTTCCTCGAGGGGGCGGACACCCGCGCGACCTGCGACGGGTTCGCGCGCATGGGCGTGCGGATCGAGGCGCCGTCGCCGGGCGTGCGGATCGTGCATGGCGTGGGCCTGGACGGGTTGCATGCGCCCGACGGGCCGCTCGACTGCGGCAATTCGGGCACGGCGATGCGGCTGCTCGCGGGCCTGCTCGCGGGACAGCGCTTCGACAGCACGCTGGTCGGCGACGCGTCGCTGTCGCGGCGACCGATGCGCCGCGTGACCGCGCCGCTCGCGCGCATGGGCGCCCGGATCGAGGCCGCGCCGGGCGACGTCCCGCCACTGAGAATCAGCGGCAACAACATGCTCCAAGCCATTGAATTCGAAAGCGAGATTGCCAGTGCGCAGGTCAAGTCCGCGGTCCTGCTCGCGGGATTGCGGGCTGAGGGCGACACCTGCGTGCGCGAGCCCAGGCCGACGCGTGACTACACCGAGCGGATGCTGCAGGCGTTCGGCGCGCAGGTACGTTTCGCGCCGGGCGAGGCCAGCGTCCGCGGGCGCCCGCGCCTGCGCGCGACGGACGTCGAGGTCCCGGCGGACTTCTCCTCCGCGGCATTCCTGCTCGTCGCCGCGACGCTGGTGCCCGGCTCGCGCCTGGTGCTGCGCGGCATCGGCGTCGACCCGCGGCGGACGGGCCTGCTGCGGGTGCTGCGCGCGATGGGCGCCGACATCGAGGAGACGGAGCGCAGCGAGCGCGGTGGCCTGGCGGTCGCGGACCTGGTCGTGCGCCATGCGCCGCTGCACGGCGTCGTCGTGCCGGAAGGCGACGTGGCCGACATGATCGATGAGTTCCCGGTGCTGTTCGTGGCGGCCGCCTGCGCGCGCGGCGACACCGTCGTGCGCGGCGCGGCGGAACTGCGGGTGAAGGAATCCGACCGGATCGCCGCGATGGCCACCGGCCTGCGCGCGCTGGGCATCGAGGTCGACGAGACCCCCGATGGCGCGACGATCCACGGCGGCACCCTCGCCGGCGGCCGGATCGACAGCCGCGGCGACCACCGCATCGCCATGGCCTTCGCCGTCGCCGGCCAGGTCGCCGGCGCACCCGTGACCATCGACGACACCGCAAACGTCGCCACGTCCTTCCCCGGCTTCCTGGAGGTCGCGCAGCACGTGGGCTTTTCGCTCGTCGCGACTCCCGAATCCCGAATCCCGAATCCCGGCCCTACCGCTGCGGCGTGAACTCGATCGGCACATCCACGCTCCCCGCCACCGGCCGTCCGTCCGCCAGCGCGGGCCGGAAGCGCCAGCGTTCGACGGCGGCCACCGCGGCGCGGTCCAGGTCGCGCGAACGACTGCTGCGCACGATGCCCACCGAGGTCGGGATGCCGTCGGGACCGACGTCCACGCGCAGCAGCACGACGCCCGAGTCGCCCCGGCGCAACGCGCGGCGCGGGTAGTCCGGCGGGGGCGACTGCCCGGCGATGGGCGTGGGCGCCTGCGTCGCCACGGGCGGCGTGGGCACCGGCTCGGGCAGCGGCGGGGCTTCGATGATCTCGATGGGCACCCGCGGTTCCGGTTCGAGCTCGGCCATGCGTTCCCGCTCCGCCGCGCGTTCGCGCTCGCGTTCGTCCATGCCGCTGGCGCCACGGTCGCGGTTGGCGGGCAGCGGCGCCGGGAGCGGCTCGAACTCGTCCACGGCCGACGGCCGCGCCACGGGTTCGACCGAATAGAAATCGTCGCTCTCGCCGCGCCAGACCAGTGCGAACAGCACCAGCCCGGCCACCAGCGCCAGTGCGACGAGCAGCAGGCCGCGCCGCGAGGGCAGCCAGTCGTACCGGTCGCCGGGCGGCGGCAGGTCGCGGGAGGCGGGGGGCGTGGACGACATGCGCGGCATTCTGCCACGGCGTCCCGTCAGGCCGGCCTCACGACGTGGTCGCCCCTGGCGCTTTGCCACGCGATAATCGTCGCTTCGCTGTCCGAAAGGTGCCGTCATGCTCGACCCCGCCCTCCTGCGCAACGACCTCGAAGCCACCGCCGCGCGCCTGCGCGAGTCCCGCGGGTTCGAGCTCGACAGCGGGGCGCTCGAGTCGCTGGAGGCCGAGCGCAAGCGCATCCAGGTCCGCACCCAGGAGCTGCAGAACCTGCGCAACACGCGCAGCAAGGCGATCGGCCAGGCCAAGGCGAAGGGCGAGGACGTCGCGCCGCTGCTGGCGGAGGTCGCCGGCTTCGGCGACGAGCTGAAGGCGGGCGAGGCGCGACTGGACGAGGTGCGCAACGAGATCGAGGCGATCGCGCTCGGCATCCCGAACCTGCCCGATCCGTCGGTGCCGGTGGGGGAGGACGAGGCCGCGAACGTCGAGCAGCACCGCTGGGGCACGCCGCGCACGTTCGATTTCGAGGTGAAGGACCACGTCGAGCTGGGGGCGCGCGACGGCTGGCTCGACGGCGACGCCGCCGCGAAGCTCAGCGGTGCGCGCTTCACCGTCCTGCGCGGGCCACTGGCGCGGCTGCACCGCGCGCTCGCGCAGTTCATGCTCGACCTGCACGTGGGCGAGCACGGCTACCAGGAAACCAACGTGCCGCTGCTGGTCGGCGCGGACGCGATGCGCGGCACCGGGCAGCTGCCCAAGTTCGAGGACGACCTGTTCGCGACGACGGTGGGCGAGGGCGAGGCGGCGTCGAAGCGCTACCTCATCCCGACCGCGGAAGTGCCGCTGACGAACCTGGTGGGCGACACGATCGTCGACGCCGACGCGTTGCCGCTGCGCCTGGCCGCGCACTCGATGTGCTTCCGCGCGGAGGCCGGGAGCCACGGCCGCGACACCCGCGGCATGATCCGCCAGCACCAGTTCGAGAAGGTCGAGCTGGTCTCTGTGGTGCGGCCGGGCGAGAGCGACCCCGAACTCGAGCGCCTGACGCGCTGCGCGGAAGTGGTGCTCGAGAAGCTCGGCCTGCCGTACCGCCGGATGCTGCTGTGCTCCGGCGACATGGGCTTCGCGGCCCGCCGCACCCACGACCTCGAGGTCTGGCTGCCGTCGCAGGGGACCTACCGCGAGATCTCGTCGTGCTCGAACTGCGGCGATTTCCAGGCGCGCCGCATGCAGGCGCGCTGGCGCAACCCCGCGACCGGCAAGCCCGAACTCGTGCACACCCTCAACGGCTCCGGCGTCGCCGTCGGCCGCGCCCTGATCGCCGTCATGGAGAACAACCAGGACGCCGACGGCACCATCCGCATCCCCGAGGTCCTCCGCCCTTACATGGGCGGCCTCGACCGCATCGGGTAAGGCGTCCGTGGCTGAAAAGGCGTCTCAGGCGGCGGCGCGGAGGGGTCCGGCGATCGCGGCGTGGGCGGCGGCGAGGGCGGCGGCGCGGTGCTGCGGCGACAGCGCGACGCCCTCGGCGCGGACGAAGGTGATGTCCTCGACACCCAGGAACCCGAACAGGTGGCGCAGGTACGCCTCCTGGAAGTCCGCGGGATGGCCGTCGCCGAGCGCGCTGCCGCGCCCGCTGGCGACCACGACCCGCTTGCCGCCGGCCAGGCCTTCCGGTCCCGCCTCGGTGTAGCGGAACGTCCTGCCCGCCACCGCGATGCGATCGATCCACGCCTTGAGCGTGGAGGGGATGCCGAAGTTGTACATCGGCGCGCCGATCACGATCGTGTCGGACGCGAGGAACTGTTCGAGCAGCCGTTCGGCGGCCTCCGCGGCCGCGGGGTCTTCCTTCGTCAGCGCCTTGCCCGTGAGGTGCGGCACCGGGTCCGCATCCAGGTCCCGATAGGTGACGATGAGGCCGGGGTCCGCGGCCTGCCGGTGCGCCACGATCGCCGCGGAAAGTTCGCGGGTGACCGAGCCGCTGCCCAGGGCGCTGGCATCGAGGTGGAGGAGGTGCATGGGGGGAATCCGGGATGGCGGCGGCGCCGCGTCGGAAGACACCGTATGCCGTTGCGGATTCAGGATAAACATGCTCTGATCCAACGCATCGTTCCGCTTGTGGAACGCAGGGTGGGCCCCGGACATGCAGGACCTCAACGACCTCTACTACTTCGCCATGGTGGTCGAGCACGGCGGCTTCGCGGCGGCGGAGCGCGCGCTCGGCATCCCCAAGTCGCGGCTGAGCCGGCGCATCACGCAGCTCGAATCGGACATGGGCGTGCGCCTGCTGCAACGCTCGACGCGGCGCTTCGCCGTCACCGAGGTCGGCACCAGCGTGTACCGCCACGCACAGTCGATGCTCGAGGAGGCCCAGGCCGCGCAGGAAGTGGTCGAGCGGTTGAGCGCGGAGCCGCGCGGGCTCGTGCGCGCAAGCGTGCCGGTGTCGCTGGCGCAGCAGCAGGTGCCGCAGCTGCTCCCGGATTTCCTCGCGCTGTACCCGCACGTGCGCGTGCAGCTGCACGTGAGCAACCGGCGGGTGGACATCATCAACGAGGGGTTCGACGTCGCGATCCGCGTGCGCAACCGCCTGGACGACGACGGCAGCCTGGTGCTGCGCACGTTCGGCCAGATCCAGGAACTGCTGGTCGCCAGCCCGCGCTACCTCGACGGCATGGGACGCCCGGCGAGCCCGGCGGACCTCGCCGACCACGTCACCCTCGCCATGGGCGAGGACGAGGCGCGGCAACGCTGGGACCTGCAGGGCGCCGACGGCGAGAACGTGCGCGTCGACCTCAAGCCGCGCGTGGCCGGCTTCGACTTCCCGATGCTGATGGCGCTGGCCAGGCAGGGCGTGGGCATCACGATGCTGCCGGAGACGCTCTGCTCGGACGCGGTGCGCCGCGGCGAACTCGAGGTGGTCCTGCCGCACTGGCGCCTGCCCCAGGGCATCTGCCATGCCGTGTTCGCCTCGCGCCGCGGCATGCTGCCGGCCGTCCGGGTCTTCATCGACTTCCTGGCCGAGCGGCTGCCCCCCCTGATCGAGGCGTCCCGGCTGGATTGCGCCGGGTGCCCGGGGTGATTGATTCCGGCCCCGTCCCCGGCTCTACTGTCGCCATCCACCAACGCGAGGGGTAGGGGTCATGCGCAGGACGACGATGCTGGCGGTTGCCCTTGGACTGATGGTCGCGCCGCCGGCGGGCGCGAGGGACATCACTTCGCTGGACGGGCCGGAGCTTGCACGCATCCTCCAGGACGCGGGCTATCGCGCCACGGTGGGCGTGGACGCGGTGGGCGACCCGATGGTCACCAGCACCGCGTCCGGGTCGGACTTCTCGGTCTTCATGTACGACTGCGACGCCGGCCGCTGCGGCTCCATCCAGTTCAAGGCCGGCTTCGACCTCGATCCGGGCACCACGACGGACGCGATGAACGCCTGGAACGAAGGGATGCGCTACACCAACGCCTACATGGACGACGAAGGCGATCCCTGGCTGGAACTGGACCTGGACCTGGCGGAAGGCTCGACCGACACCCAGGTCGTCGGCTACCTGCAGCTGTGGGACACGTTGATGGGGCAGTTCCAGGACCACATCGGGTTCTAGTGGCCGCCCGGGTCCCGCATTGACGTCAGTCATGCGGTAGCGACCACCCACCACTGAAGGTGATTACGATGCAGAAGCGATACATCGGCCTGGCACTGGCCGCCGGCCTGCTGGCCGCGCCGGCCGCCGGCGCGGCCGTCCGCGACACGATCGACGCGAACGAGGTCTCGGCGGCCCTGCGCGGCGTCGGGGCCACCGACATCGAGACGACGAGCGATGCCTCCGGCGACCCGATGGTCATCGCGCATTTCGACGACACGCGGTTCCAGGTCATCATGTACGGCTGCGACGACGACGGCCGCTGCACCTCCATCCAGTTCCGGTCCGGCTACGACCTGGACGAGGGCATGACCCTGGAAGCCGTCAACGACTGGAACACCGCGGTGCGCTACGGCAAGGTCTGGCTGGACGACGTCGACGATCCGTTCATCGAGCTCGACCTGGACCTGTCGGCGGGCAGCAGCGACGCCCAGGTGGCGCGCTACATGCAGCTGTGGGCCGCGATGGTGACCGAGTTCGAGGCGCATATCGGCTACTGAGGCCGCTGGCGGAGGGGGTGGGATTCGAACCCACGGTGGCATCGCTGCCACGCCGGTTTTCAAGTAAAGTGCTTTAAAATCAGTAAGTTATGACTTACTCAGTGGCAGAAGTTTAGCACGGCAAGCGTGGCGAGCTAGGCTTACAGGCCACGGTTGGGGGATAGGGCACATGGACGAGATGCAGTCGGGACCAATTCGTCGCGCATGGCGGCAATTTTGGATCGCAATCTTTGATCCTTGGAATGTACTTCTCCTAGTCGCAGTTATCGGCTTGCTCGTTACTAGCGCTGTATTGAAACAGGCTCAAGTCGTCGTAATTCTTCAGGTGCTCGCCAGCGTCGCCGCGGCAATTTTGGGCGGCAGAATTACAAAGTATCTAGACGAACTAGCGGAAGGAAGCGTGCTTGAGGCTCGAGGCAAAGTAGCCGTTCGCGGGTTGAAGCTGTTGTACCGCAATGTTGGATCA
>CAMLHR010000046.1 GCA_946479915.1 uncultured Lysobacter sp. | reverse complement strand
GGATGCCGATCTCGCGGGTGCGCTCGGTCACCGACACCAGCATGATGTTCATGATCCCGATGCCGCCGACCAGCAGCGAGATGCCGACGATGCCGCCGAGCACCGCGGTGGCCATCGCCATCACTTCGTCGAACTGCTCGACGAAGGCGTCGGCCGCGGTGACGCTGAAGTCGTCCTCCTCGTCCGCGTCGAGGTCGCGCGACTGCCGGATCGCCCGCTCGACGCGCGCGCGCACGGCGTCGACTTCCTCCAGGTCTTCCGCGGTGAACGTCGCCTGCAGGTTCGGCCGGATCTCGTTGCCCATCAGCGCCCGGCCGACGGAGAACGGGATCAGCGCGTAGTTGTCCTGGCTGAACCCGAAGATCTCGCCCTGGGTCTCCATGACGCCGACGACCTTGAACCATTCGGCGCCGATCTTGAAGTACTCGCCGACCGGGTCCTCCGGCATCTCCAGGTCGTCCCGCAGCTGCGAGCCGATCACCGCCACGCGTCGCGCGCCGCGGTCGTCGCTGTCCACCAGGAACCGCCCGTGCGTGGGATAGCTGCCACGCACGAGCTGGTACTCCGCCGTCGTCGCCAGGATCTGGGGCGACGCGGTGTGGCCCTCGAAGGTCGCGCCCGCCGCCTGCACGTGCATCAGCGGCGCCACCTTGTCGATCCCGGCCACGCGATAGCGCAGCACGTCGATGTCGTCGAAGGTGATGTAGTTGAGCCGGCCCGTCCGGAAGTTCTCGGTGTTGTTCTCGGCCTGGAGCGTCATGGTGCCGCCGCCCAGGTCCGCGAACTGGTCCTTGATCGACGCCGAGAAGCCCTGGACCAGCGACACCACCGCGATCACCGAGGCGGTGCCGATCAGGATGCCCAGCGTGGTGAGGAAGCTGCGCATCCGGTGCGCCATGAGGCTGGTGAGCGCGGCGCGGAACGCCTCCATCAACGTGTTCATGGCGCGGCGACCCCGGGATGCAGCGAATCCTCGACGATGTGGCCGTCGCTCACCCGGATGGTGCGTTCGCAGTGCGCCGCGATCTCGGGTTCATGGGTGACGACCACCAGGGTGTGGCCCTGTCCGTGCAACGCGTCGAACAGGGCCATGATCTCGGCGGACGTGCGCGAATCGAGGTTGCCCGTCGGCTCGTCCGCCAGCAGGATCGAGGGCTCGCCGACCAGCGCGCGCGCCACGGCCACGCGCTGGCGCTGGCCGCCCGACAACTGGTTGGGGCGGTGTCCCATGCGGTCGGCCAGGCCGACGCGCGCCAGGGCCTCGGTCGCCCGTTGCTGGCGCTCCGCCCGCGGCATGCCGCGGTAGACCAGCGGCTGCATCACGTTCTGCAGCACGCTCATGCGCGGCAGCAGGTGGAAACTCTGGAAGATGAAGCCGATCTCGCGGTTGCGCACCTGCGCGAGCTCGCGGTCGTCCATGTGCGAGGTGTCGCGCCCGTTGAGCACGTAGCGGCCCTCGCTCGGCGTGTCCAGGCAGCCCAGCAGGTTCATCAGCGTGGACTTGCCGGAGCCCGACGGGCCGATCAGCGCGACGTACTCGTTGCGGTCGATGCGGAGGTTGACGCCGGACAGCGCCATGAATGCCTCCTCGCCCATCATGTAGCGCTTGCCGACGTCGAACAGCTTGATCATCCGGCCGCGTCCCCGCCGTCGTCATCGCCTTCGGCGTCGTCGGTGTCGTCCGCGTCGGCGTCTTCGTCGTCGTCTTTGTCGTCATCCGCCGGCGTGACCTCGTCGCCCTCGTTGAGCCGGCGCAGCGTCCGCGCGGGCCCGACGATCACCGCGTCGCCGATCACCAGCCCCTCCGTGATCTCTTCCCAGCGATCGTCCGACACGCCGGTCTCGACCTCGACCTTTTCGGCCCGGCCGTCGCGCGCGACCCACACGTAATGGCCGGCCTCGTCGCCTTCGCCGTCGTCCGAGAGCACCGCCTCCACCGGGACGGCGAGCTTCTTCGACCCGTCGCTCAGGAAGATGTCCGCGCGCGCGCTCATCCCGGAGCGCAGCTCGAGGCCCTCCGGCACCTGGATGTCGACGGTGACCTCGTACGCGCGGCTCTGCCCCGACACCGTCGGCGCCAGCGCGATCTGCCCAACCCGGCCCGAGAGCGCCTGGTCCGGGTACGCCGCGGCGTAGATGTCCACCTGCTGATCGACCGGCACCTTGCCGATGTCGCCCTCGTCCACCTGCAGCTCGGCCTGGATCGCCGAGGTGTTGGCGATGGTCATCAGCTTGGCACCGGCCAGCGACGAGGTGGACGGGATCGCGGTCTCGCCCACCTTGATCGGCAGCGACACCACCCGGCCGGAAATCGGCGAACGTACCTCCGTCTTCTCGAGCTGCTCGCGCGCCTCGCCGAGGACCGCGTCGGCGCGGCGCAACGCTTCCTCGCTGGACTGCAGCTCCACCTGCGCGATGCGCAGCTGGTTGCGGGTCTCCTCGAACGCCTCCTGTCCGATCAGCTGGTCCTCGACCAGCTGCCGCGCGCGGTCGTACTGCTTCTCGCGCAGTTCGAGCGTGACCCGCTGGCGCTGGATGTTGATCACGCTCTGGCGGCGGCTGGCCTGCTCGCGCTCGATGGCGTTGCGATAGGTCTCCGGGTCGAGTTCCAGCACGACCTCGCCGGCCTCCACCATGTCACCTTCCTGGACCGCGATGCTGGTCACCTTGGCCACGACCTCCGCCGTGAGGTTCACCTCGTTGCGGTAGGCGAGCACGCCGGACGCCAGGATGGTCGGGCGGATGTCGCGCTCGGCCGCGGGATCGATCTCCACCTCGACCGCCGCGTCCCCACCGGCCTGCCTGGCGAGGAACGGCACCACCAGCACCGCGACGACCAGGCTCGCCGCCAGCCAACGCTTGTCCAGCTTCATGCAAACAGCGCCATCAGCCCGAACACCACCAGGCTGGGCAGCACCGCCACGAGGATGGAGGCGACCCAGCCGCTGCGCGTCCAGGTGCGCCATCCCAGCGCCAGCAGGAACCAGGTCCAGAAATTGAGAAGGCTGAAGGCCTGGGCCACGACGTTCCACTTGTGGTCCGGCGGCAGCTGCACCAGCAACGGGTCCACGTTGAGCAGGCCCAGGGACTCGAACGTCGTCCGCGGCTCCATCGTCAGCACGCCCACCAACACGACGATCGTGCCGAGCAGCATCGGCATGCTCGACCAGCTCACCAGGCTCAGGCCGTGCCGGAACGAGACCGCCGCCCCGGCCACCTTGCCGGCCAGCATGAAGTACAGCGCGAAGATCGCGGTCACCGCCAGCGACCCGACGAGCGCGGAGATCGCGCCGAACCAGCCCATCCGCTGCGCGTCCGGCATGACCGACCGCATCTGCTCGACCTCTGCGGCGCTCATGTCGCCGGCGCTCGCCCGGACCAGCTGGTCGAGCGCGAAGTCCGGGTCCACCCGCATGTAGTACAGCACGACCACCAGGGCGGACGAGACCGCGATCAGCAGCAGCGGCAGCCAGAACGCGGGCTTCTGCTTCAGCTCGGCGAAGACCTTGCCGGGCTGGAGGTAAATGTCGACCAGATGGCTCATGGCGTGAATTCCCCTTGGTGTTCCCCCTTCGGAACGGCGAATCCTACCTGCCGGGGGCACCCCGGGCACCCGCCGATGGTCATCCTTCCCGTCCTCAGACCTGCTTCGTCTTCCACCCGCCACGGGTGAACAGCCAGAGCGTGAACAGCCCGACGGAGGTCTCGGACACGAACACGCCCCAGAACACGCCGGTCTCCATCCAGCCCAGGTGCAGCGCGAGGTACCAGCACAGCGGGATCTGGATCAGCCAGAAGAAGACGAAGTTGATGCGGGTCGGCGTCACCGTGTCGCCGGCGCCGTTGAACGCCTGCACGGTGACCATCCACCAGCCGTAGACGAAGAACGAGTACGACAGGATCCGCAGCCACTCGCCGCCGATGGCGACCACCGCGGGGTCGGCCGTGAACAGGCCGACCAGCCCCGTCGGGAACAGGAAGAACAGCACCGACACGCCGACCAGGTACGCCATGTTGTACCAGCCGATGCGCCACACCGCGGACTCGGCGCGCCCGGGTTCGCCGGCGCCCAGGTTCTGCCCCACCAGCGTCGCCGCCGCGTTCGACATGCCCCAGGCCGGCATGATCATGAACATCATGATGCGGATGGCGATCGTCGCGGCGGCCACCGCCTCGCTGCCGACACTGGCCAGGATCCGCATCAGGAAGATCCACGACGTCATCGCGATGATCATCTGGCCGATGCCGCCCAGCGAGGTGCGCACGATGTTCCATGCGACGGCGCCGTGCACGCGCAGCTGCGACGGCAGCACCCGGATGTGCTCGCCGCCGCGGAACAGGATCCACAACTGCATCGCCACGCCCGCGCCGCGCCCGATGTTGGTCGCGATGGCGGCGCCCTCGATGCCCATCGCCGGGACCGGGCCGAAGCCGAAGATCAGGATCGGGTCGAGCACGATGTTCAGGCCGTTGGCGACCCACAGCACCCGCATCGCGATGGCCGCATCGCCCGCGCCGCGGTAGATCGCGTTGATCACGAACAGCAGCAGGATCACCGCGTTCCCGCCGAGCATCCACTGCATGTAGGCCACGCCGTGCTCGAGCGTCCACGCATCCGCGCCCATCAGCGCCAGCAGGTCCCGCGCGAACGTGATGCCGACCACCGCGAACGGCACCGACGCCAGCACCGCGATGCCGATCGCCTGCACCGCCGTGACCGCGGCCTCGTCGCGCCTGCCCTCGCCCACGCGCCGGGCCACCACCGCGGTGACGGCCATCGCCAGCCCCATCGCGATCGAGTACAGCAGGAACAGGAAGGTCTCGGTCAGCCCGACGGTGGCGACCGCGGACGCGCCGAGCTTCGCCACGAAGAAGATGTCGGCGACCGCGAAGGTGGACTCGAGCACCAGCTCGAGCACCATCGGCACCGACAGCAGGAACACGGCGCGGCGCAGCGGGATCTTCGTGTAGTCCGCGTCGGTGCCGCGGATGGCGTCGAGCAGGGAGGGTCCGGAGGCCATGCGTGTTCCCCTTGCGGCCGCGCATCGTACCGTTCACGCGGCCTCCCCGCTGGGCGGCCTATGACTTGCCCCCCCAGCGAGGTCGGTCCCATGGCGAAGTCGGTCGAAGGCATCCAGATCAACGAGGACCGCGCGCACCAGCGGCGCGAGTGGGCGATCGAGCGCGCCGGCTGGGGCGTCATGGCGCTGCTGCTGCTCGCCGGGCTGTTGGGCCTGCTGGGCAACGGACCACTGGGCAGGGCGCAGGCCGGCACGCCCGGCACGCTGACCGTCGATTACGACCGTCTGCAGCGCGCGAAGGCGCCGACCGCCTACCGTTTCGACATCGCCCCCTCGGTCGCGCGGGACGGCGCGGTGCGGGTGCGCCTGGCCGACACGCTGCTCGAGGAAGCGCAGATCGACGCGATCATCCCCGAGCCGGCATCGGTCCGCGCCGGCCCTGGCTTCACCGAGTTCGAGTTCGCCATGGCACCGGGCGGCGACCGGTCGCGCCGCGTCGTGATCGAGTACCACCCCACCACGTTCGGCGCCGTGCGCGGCGAGATCCGCGTCGCGGGCGCCGAGCCGCTGCAGGTCGACCACTTCGTCTTCCCCTGAGGCCTCGTCATGGAATCCATCCTCCGCGGCGTCGTCGTCTACGCCTTCCTGTTCCTGATCTTCCGCATCGCCGGCAAGCGCACGCTCGCCCAGACGTCGCCGTTCGAACTGGTGCTGCTGCTGATCATTTCCGAGACCACGCAGCAGGCGATGGTGGACGGCGACGAATCCATCACCAACGCGATGCTGCTGATCATGACGCTCGTGGGCATCAGCATCGTGCTGTCGGTGGCCAAGCACTACTCGCCGGCGGCAAGCAAGTGGCTCGACGGCGTGCCCGTGCGCGTGCTGCGCGAGGGCAAGTGGGACAAGGTCGCCGCGGACAAGCTGCGCGTGGACAAGGACGAGGTGCTGTCCGCCGGCCGCGCGACCCAGGGCGTGCAGCGGATGGACGAGATCGAACACGCGACCGTCGAGAACGACGGCAAGATCTCCGTGGTGCCGGAGGACAAGCCCTAGGGCACGGCACGGGGCGTACACTCCCCGGCGTCCGGTGGGGGAGGCATGCCGATGAAGTCGCTCGCGCTGCTCGCGCTCCTGGCCTGTGGCGCCGCGGGCGCCGTGGAGGGTCCCATCATCGACGTCCACCGGCATGCGTCGTGGCCGGACGGCGACGACGCGACGTACCGCGAGCGCACGCTCGCCGAGATGAACGAACACGGCGTCGTGCTCGCGCTGCTCTCGCTGACCGGGTACGACGACGTCGCCCGCTGGGTCGACGTGGCGCCCGACCGGTTCCTCGCCGGTCCGCTGCTGCCTTGCCCGCGCAACCAGGTCGAGCCACGCTACGGATGCTTCGCGGCGGACGAGGGCTGGGCGGACATCGACTGGCTGCGCACGCAGGTCGCGGCCGGCAGGATCGGCACGCTCCACGAAATCATCATCAGCTATGCGGGCCTGTCGCCCGGGAACCCGCACCTGGCGCCCTACTGGGCGCTCGCCGCGGACTTCGACCTGCCGGTGGGGATCCATACGCAGCGCGGCCCGGGACCGGGCGCGCCGCATTCGCCGCGCGAGGAGCCCGGCTGCTGCCCCGACTACGACCCGGCCATGGGCAATCCCGCGCTGCTGCGCCCGGTGCTCGAGCGCCATCCGGGACTGCGGGTGTGGATGCAGCACGTCGGCGCGGGACTCGGCGACCACGGCCCGTTCTGGGACGAGACGCTCGCGCTGCTGCGCGACTACCCGAACGTCTACGTGGACGTCTCGATCACCAACGGCGCCATGCCGTTCGCGCAATACGAGGACACGCTCAGGCGCCTGGTCGACGCCGGATTCGGCAACCGCATCATGTTCGGCAGCGACAACCTGCCGCTCGGTGAGGTGCTCGCCCGCCTCGACCAGGTCGAATGGCTCGACGACGCCCAGCGTCGCGCGATCCTCTACGACAACGCCGCGCGGTTCCTGCGGCTGGACGCCGCCACCATCGCGACGCACCACGCACGCTGACTACCCGAAGGCGTCGCCCACCGCTTCCGGCGCGGCCTTCGAGAAGTGTTCCTGCAGGTACTTCTCGCCCTCGTCGCAGAACAGCGTCACGACGGTCTCCAGCTCCGGATGTTGCTCGCGCACGCGGCGCGCCGCAACCAGGTGGGCGCCGGAACTCGGACCGCACAGCAACCCGTGTTCGCGGGCCAGTCGCCGCATCTCGGCCACCGCCTCCTGGCTGGAGACCGACAGCGTCTCGTCCACCAGCGACGCGTTGCGCGCGAAGATGCCGGGCACGAACCCGTCGGAGATGCCCTCGATCTCGTGCGTGGCGATCTCGCCGCACAGGATGGTCTGCGACTCCGACGGCTCCATCGCGAACAGGCGCACCTTCGGGTTGACAGCGCGGAACGCCTGGCCCACGCCGATCAACGTGCCGCCGGTGCCCACGCCCATCACCAGCGCGTCGGGCTTGCGGCCCCCCAGCTGCGCCAGGATCTCGCGGCCGAGGATTTCGCGGTTCTCCTCGATGTTGAACTCGGACTCGAACTGCGCAGGCGCGAAATGGCCCGGCTGCCCGCCCAGCCGCTTCGCCTCCTCCAGCGCCGCGTTGACGTGGAAGCGGCCGACGAACTTCACGTCCGCGCCGTACGCCCGCGAGATCGCGACGCGCTCGTTCGACAGCCCTTCGGGCATCACGACCAGCATCCGGTACCCCTTCACCGCCGCGACCATGGACAGCGCATTGCCGGTGTTGCCGCTGGTCGCCTCGACGATGGTGTCGCCGGGCTTGAGCACGCCCTCCGCCTCGGCCTTCTCGACCATGTACTGCGCGATGCGCGCCTTGATCGAGCCGGACGGGTTCA
>CAMLHR010000045.1 GCA_946479915.1 uncultured Lysobacter sp. | reverse complement strand
CACCAGCGCGGGGCGCAGCAGGCGTTCGTTCAGCACGTAGCCCTTCTGGAACAGGCGCGAGACGGTGCCGGACGGGACCTCGCGGTCCTCGACCATGCTCATGGCCTGGTGCCGCTCCGGGTCGAAGGCGTCGCCCGGGCCGGGCGCCACCTCCGACAGGCCGTTGGACTCCGCGATGCGGTGCAGCTGGCGCAGGGTCAGCTCCAGCCCGGCGCGCAGCGGGTCGGACTCGGACGCGGCGGCGAGGCCGGCCTCCATGCTGTCGAACAGGGGCAGCAGGTCGGACAGCAGGCGCTCGTTGGCGAACCGGCGGGCCGATTCCAGCTCGCGCGCCATGCGCTTGCGCTGGTTCTCCAGGTCCGCGCGGTCGCGCAGCATTTCGCCGCGGACCTGTTCCAGCTCGGCCTTGAGGAACTCGATGTCGACCGACGGGTCGGCGTCGCTGGCTTGGGGCGCGTCGTCCTCGCGCCGGGGGTCGCTCGTCATTGCCGTGAAGCTTCCATTGCGCGGCCGGTGCCGCCCGGGACGGCTGGGATAGGGCCAGCCGGCCGGCTTTCAACCCCGGGATCACCCGGTCGTAGGCCATCCGCGTCGGGCCGATGACGCCCACCACGCCCACGAACTGGCCGCCGGCAGCGTACGGCGCGGTCACCAGCGACACCGATTCGAGCGGCGCCAGGCCGGTTTCCTCGCCGATGAAGATCTGCACGCCCTGCGCCTCGATCGTGCGCTCGAGCAGCTGCAGGATCTCGCGCTTGCGCGCGAAGGCCTCGAACAGGTCGCGCAGCCGGTCCAGGTCCGACAGGTCCTGCACGCCCATCAGGCGGGTCTGGCCGGCGAGCAGCATGTCCTCGCCCGGGGCGCCGGACCCCTCGGTCCGCAGCGCCTCGCCGGCGAGGTCGACCGTGTGCGCGAGCAGGACCTGCATCTCGTCGCGCGCGGCCTGCAATTCGCGCAGGAGCGTCGCGCGGATCTCCGCGAGCGGCCGGCCGGCGAAATGGTGGTTGAGGTAGTTGGCCACCCGTTCCAGCTCGCCGGGGTCGTAGCTGCGCCGGGTGTGGATGATCCGGTTCTGCACGTCGTTGTCGGCGAAGACCAGGATCGCCAGCACGCGCTGCGCGCCGACCGGGACGAAGTCGATGTGGCGGAACGCGAACGAGTCGCGCCGCGGCGCGCTGACCACGCCGACGAACCGGCTCATCGCGGACAGCAGCTCGGACGCGCCGCCCAGCAGCGCCTGGGTGTCCGCCCCGGCGGGCAGTTCCTCGCGCAGCCGCGCCACCTCGCTGTCGCGCAACGGCTTGAGCTGGAGCAGCGAATCGACGAAGACCCGGTAGCCCTGCGCCGTGGGGATGCGCCCCGCGGACGTGTGGGGCGAGGCCAGCAGCCCCACGTCCTCCAGGTCCGACAGGATGTTCCGGATCGTGGCGGGGCTGACGTCCAGCCCGGCGTGGCGGGCCAGCGTCTGCGAGCCGACCGGCACGCCGTCCTGGATGTAGCGCGCGATCAGGGTGCGCAGGAGCTGGCGTGCGCGCGGGTCGAGCGAGGCGTCGGGCGTTCTCGGTTTCACCGCCGCCGATGGTCGCCCCCGGCCCCGCGCGGCGCAAGCGCGCCGCATGCCGTTCGGAAAACGCCCGCTGTTCGCCCCGCGCGGGGCAAGGCAGAATCGCGCGACATGCTCATCCACCTTGCCATCCGCGACTTCGCCGTCGTCACTACCGCCGCCATCGACTTCGCCGCCGGCCTCACGGTCATCTCCGGCGAGACCGGTGCGGGCAAGTCGCTCCTCGTCGATGCGCTGGGGTTCCTCTCCGGCGCGCGCGCGGACAGCGGGATGGTGCGTCACGGCGCGGAGCGCGCGGAACTGACGGCCGTGTTCGACCTGGCGGATGCCCCCGCCGCCGCCGCGTGGCTGGCCGCGGAGGAGCTGGACGACGAGGGCCAGTGCCAGCTGCGGCGCACGTTGCGCGCCGACGGCGGATCGCGCGCGTGGATCAACGGGCGACCCGCCACCGTCGCGCAACTCGAGGCCCTTGCCGTGCAGCTCGTGGAGATCCACGGCCAGCACGAGCACCAGGCCCTGCTGTCGCGCGGCAGCCAGCTGGCGCTGCTGGATGCCTTTGCCGGCAACGGCGAGGCGCGGGCGGCGGTCGCGGAGGCGGCGCGCGGCTGGAGCGCCCTGCTGCGCGAACGCGATGCGTTGTCCGCGCAGGGGGACGTCGCCGGGCGCGGCGAGTGGCTGCGCCACCAGGTCGAGGAACTGGCGCGGGAGCCGCTGGACCAGGCCGCGATCGAACGGACCCTGGCCGACCATCGGCGGCAGGCGCATGCCGCCGACCTCGTGGCCGCGTGCGACGGCGCCGTGGCGCTGCTCGGCGGCGATGGCGACGCGGGGGCGGCGCCGGTGGCGCGCACCTTGCGGCAGGTCCGCGACCTGGTGTCGCGCATGGTGGAACAGGAGTCGCGCCTCGGCGAGGTGGACGGCATCCTGGAGGCGGCGGGCATCCAGCTCGACGAGGCGCTGCTCGCGCTGGAGCGCATCCGGTCCGACCTCGACCTGGACCCGTCGACGCTGGAGGCGGCCGAGCAACGGATGGCGCGGCTCCACGACCTGGCGCGCAAGCACCGCGTGCCGGTCGAACGGTTGCAGGACACGCACGACGCGCTGGCGGCGGAACTGGAGGCCCTGCAGGGCGCCGGGGAACGGCTGCGGCGCATCGACGGCGCGATCGCGACCGCGCGCGAGGCGTGGCGCGCCGCGGCCGAGACGCTGGGCGGGACGCGCCGCGCCGCCGCGGCGGCGCTGTCGGAGGCGACCACGGCGCTGCTGTCGGAGCTCGGCATGGGGGGCGGCCGGTTCGAGGTGGCGGTCGAACCCCTCGCGGGTGGACGCCCGGACCCGCAGGGCGCGGAGCGCGTGGAATTCCTGGTCACGGCCAACCCGGGCCAGCCGCCCAGGCCGTTGCGCAAGGTCGCCTCGGGCGGCGAGCTGTCGCGGATCTCGCTGGCCATCGAGGTCGCGGCGCTGGGGCTCGATGCCGTGCCGACGATGGTCTTCGACGAAGTCGATTCGGGGATCGGCGGCGCCGTCGCCGACATCGTGGGGCGGAAGCTGCGCGCCCTGGGCGCCAGCCGCCAGGTGCTGTGCGTGACCCACCTGCCGCAGGTCGCCGCGCAGGGCCACGCGCACTACCGCGTGAGCAAGCACGCGCCCGGGCAGTCGACGCGCAGCGTGGTCGAGCGCCTGGACGACAGGGCGCGCGAGGAGGAACTTGCGCGGATGCTCGGCGGCGTGGAAGTGGGTCGCGAGGCCCGTGCCGCCGCGCGGCGGCTGCTCGCCGACGCCGGCTGAACCGGCAGGCTCAGGCGGGGCGCTTGCGCCGCACGTACAGCACCAGTGAGTGCTCCTCGATCTCGTAGCCGTGCTGCGCCGCGATCTCCGCCTGCAGCTGCTCGATCTTCTCGCTGGAGAACTCGATGACCTTGCCGGTGTCGATGTCGACCATGTGGTCGTGGTGCTCGCCGCGGTCGAGTTCGTACACCGCGTGGCCGCCCTCGAAGTTGTGCTTGAGCACGAGGCCGGCCGCCTCGAACTGGGTCAGCACGCGGTAGACCGTGGCCAGGCCGATCTCGTCGCCGTTCTCGAGCAACTGCCGGTACAGGTCCTCCGCGGTCATGTGCCGCGGGCGGGTGCGCTCGAGCAGTTCGAGGATGCGCATCCGCGGATGGGTGACCTTCAATCCGGCCTTGCGCAGGTCCTGGGATTCCATCTCCACTCCTGCCCGGCAGGAGCAGCCGGGGACCGGCGCCAGTGTATCATCGGGGCCGCTCCCCGCCGATCCGGAACATGATGCGAAACCTGCCCCAGACCCTCGTCGCGATGTCGCTCGCCGCACTGCTCTGCGCCGGTTGCGGCGTGCTGTACCGGCAGCCGATCTACCAAGGCAACCTGCTCGAACCGTCGGCCGTCGAACAGCTCCAGGCGGGCATGACGAAGCAGCAGGTGCAGGCCCTGCTCGGCTCGCCCTCGATCTCCGATCCGTTCCACGCCGACCGGTGGGATTACGTGGCCACGCAGCGCGTCGGCCGCAGCGGCGACACCGAGGTGCGCAACTTCACCCTGTGGTTCGAGGGCGAGCAGCTGGTGCGCTGGGACGGGACGTACTTCCCCGAGCAGGACGAGGCGCTGGCCAATGCCGCGCGCCGCCAGTTCGGCCCGAACCTGGCGCGCGACAAGGACGACTGACCCGCAACGCGGCCGGCGTCACGGGCGCCGGCGCTGGCGCTCGGCGCGCCGCCGCCGCGCCTCCTTGGGATCGGCCTGCAACGGCCGCAGCAACTCGACGCGGTCGCCATCGCGCAGTGGCGTCGCCGCGGTGGCGAGCTCGCCATGCACGGCCACGCCGCTGACGCACGCCAGCGCCTCCGCATCGAACGCGGCCGCGTCGATCGCCTCCCCGACGGTCGCACCCTCCGGCAATGCCAGCCGCCGCGCGACGTGGCGGCGCGGCCACGCCAGCACCACCTCCACCCGGATGCGCCGGTCAGGCATCCGCGACGCGCACGAAGTCGTCGACCATGCGGTCGGCCAGCGCCTGGAAGCCGAGCACCATCGCCGGCGCGAGCAGCCGCGACGCCGGTTCGAACGCCAGCACCAGCGCGACCTTGCAGGCCGATTCGTCGAGCGAATGGAATTCCCAGCGCCCGCCCAGCGACCGGAACGGGCCGTCCACCAGCCGCAGGTCGATGTGGTGCGGCGGCGACAGCGTGTTCTCCGTGGTGAACCAGGTGCGCAGCGCGCCGAGCCGGAGGTCCAGGCGCGCGACCATGCGGTTGGGTCCCTCCTCGAGCACCCGCGCATCCGTGCACCAGGCGAAGCGCCGGGGATAGGCCGGAATGTCGTTGACCAGGTCGAACATCCGCGAGGCGGAATGTCCGACGAGGGCGGAGCGTCTGATCTCGGGCATGCGGTGCGAGAATGGGCGGATGGGAAAGCAGCCGGGCAAGGATAAGGGAAGCGCGAAGGGCGCCGCCGCGAAGACGGTGGCGCTCAACAAGCGCGCGCGCCACGAATACCACCTGGAGGAGCGCTTCGAGGCGGGCCTGGCGCTGCAGGGATGGGAGCTGAAGTCCATCCGCGCCGGCCGCGCGAACATCGGCGAGAGCTACGCCATCGTCCGCGGCGGCGAGCTGTTCCTGTTCGGCGCGCAGATCACGCCGCTCATCCAGGCGTCCACCCACGTCGTCGCCGAGGAGCGCCGCACCCGCAAGCTGCTCCTGCACCGGCACGAGATCGACGAGCTGGTCGGCAAGGTCGAGCGCGAGGGCTACACGCTCGTGCCGACGGCGTTGTACTGGAAGGGCAACAAGGTCAAGGCGGAACTCGCGCTGGCGCGCGGCAAGCAGGCGCACGACAAGCGCGAGGCCAGCAAGGAGCGCGACTGGAACCGCGAGAAGCAGCGGATCCTGCGCCGGCACAACCGCGACGCCTAGCCCGCCGGGCGTCCGCGCACCGATCCCGGGAGCGTGAAGCGGAAGGTCGCGCCCTGCCCTTCGGCGCCTTCCGCGCGCAGCTCGCCCGCGTGGCGGTCGATGATGCGCTTGGCCGACGCCAGGCCCACGCCGTGCCCGGCGAAGCTGTCCTGGCTGTGCAGGCGCTGGAAGGGGCGGAACAGCTTGTCGGCGTACTCGGCGGGGAACCCCGCGCCGTTGTCGCGGACGAAGAACTCGCGCGCGCCGTCCTGCCGCGGCTCGCCGGCGCCGACCTCGATGCGGGCGTCCTCGCGGCCGCGCGTGAACTTCCATGCATTGTCGAGCAGGTTCTGCAGCAGGCTGCGCACCAGCGCCGGGTCCCCGCACGCCTCCAGCCCGGGTTCGACCCGGACGTCGACCGACCGGCCCGGGTCCGCGGACTGGAGGTCGCGCAGCACTTCGGCGGCGATGCGGCTGATGTCGACCGGCGCGAGGCGCAGTTCGCTGCGGCTCAGCCGCGACATCTTGAGCATCGAGTCGATCAGTTCGCCCATGCGCGCGGTGGCGCGGCGCACGCGCGTGAGGTAGTCCCGCCCGGCCTCGTCGAGTTGCCCCGCATGGCGTTCCTGCAGCAGCCGGCTGAAGCCGTCGATGGTGCGCAGCGGTGCGCGCAGGTCGTGGGAGACGCTGTACGCGAACGCCTCGAGTTCCTGGTTGGCCGCGCTGAGTTCGCGCGTGCGCAGCGCGACGCGGGATTCCAGGGTGCGGTTGAGCGCGTGCACGCGGGACTCGGCCCGCAGCCGTTCCGTGACGTCCTCCACCTGCACCAGCCGCGCCACGTCCTGCCCGACCTTGCCCGGCACCGGCGCGAAGGTGAGCTGCGCATGGCGGACCTGTCCGTCCTCGTGACGCAACTGCCGCGTGGTGCGCACGACGCCGTCGGCCAGGTCCTCGGTGTGCGGGCCGCCCTCCCCGCCCACGTCGAGGAAGAACTCGCGGAACGGGCGGCCTGCGAGTGCTTCCGGCGGGCTGCCGAGGATCCCGCCGAGCGCCGGGTTGGCCTCCACGATCCGCCCCTCGCCGTCGAGCAGGGCCTTGCCGATCGCCGAGTAGCGCATGGCGTTGCGGAAGCGTTGCTCGCTGCGCCGGTAATTCTCGGTCATCCGCTCGGCGATCCGCGTCGCCCGCGATTCGGTGCGCGCGAGCAGCAGCGCGAACGCGAACAGCAGCAGCGCCACCAGGCCGCCGAGCAGCATGTTGTTGCGCACGGAGGCCAGCCGCGGCACCGCGAGCGACTCCGGGCCGGACTCGAAGCGGAATTCCCAGTCGCGCCCGTAGGCATGCACGCGACGCGTCAGCCGGAACTGCGGGTCCGCGTCGCCGTGGCCGGGCGCGTCGTCGTGCAGCGTCGCGTCGCCGCCGCCGGTCACGTCGTGGATCTCCAGCCGCAGGTCGCCCCCTCGCGGGTCGAGCGCCGCCGCCACCATGCGATCCAGCCGGACCGGGGCGTAGACCCAGCCCTGCAGCGAGACGCGGCGCGCCGCGCGACCACCGGGGTTGTCGCCGGCCCGGTACACCGGCGCGTACATCAGCACGCTGCGCGACGGTGCGGCGACGTCCGCGTCCTGGATGAGTTCGACAGGGCCCGACAGGCGTGCCTGCCCGGAATCCCGCGCCGACTGCATGGCCGCCCGCCGGACCGGATCGGCGAACATGTCGTACCCGATCGCGGCGACGTTGGAGGGCGTGCGCGGTTCCAGGTACAGGATCGGCCCGTACTCGCCGCGCACGCCGCGGGGCCGGATCGAGAACAGCCCCATGCCAGCCCGGTGCTCGCGTTCCTGCAGTTCCCCCAGTTCGCCCGCCGTCAGTGACGGCGCGTATCCGAGGCCGACGAGGCCGGGGAAGCGCTCGCCGATGCCGATCGCGTCCACGTACGCCTTCCACTGCCGCTGGCTCGGCATCGCCACCGTGCCGAACAGCGCGACGCCGCCGCGCAGCACCAGCTCGTGCTGGACCATGCGTTCCTGCAGCCGGTCGAGGGTCTCTTCCGACTCGGCCATGAACTCGACCTGGGCCGCGCGCACCTCCCGGCCGCGCGCGTGCTGCCAGAACAGCGCCAGCAGCACCAGCGACAGGGCCAGCACGGCGGCGGCGAGCAGGTAGCCCTTCGGCAGGCGTGCTGGCGTCATCCGGCCGAGGATACCCGCGCGCCGCCGCCCGGGCAGGTGAACAGCGCCCTGCGCTGCGGGCGTGCAAGGCGCGCCGGCGCCGCGTGCGGCCGTATACTGGGGACGTCGGCGATACGACACACCCGGGGGTGCACTGGCTTCGACGGGGGTCGCGAAATCGTCTGGCGCATGCCGAGGGGGTAGCTTTCCTCGTAAATCCAGCTGCAAAAACTCAGACGCCAACGACGACGTCTACGCTCTGGCCGCTTAAGGCCTAGCCCCGAACCCGCTTGTGC
>CAMLHR010000044.1 GCA_946479915.1 uncultured Lysobacter sp. | reverse complement strand
GCCCGCGCCTCGGCCGACGCCGGTGCGTCCCCGGTCCGGCTGGCGATCATCGCGATGTCCGGCAGTTCGCCGCAGCCGTGCGCGCCGGGCAGGCCGGCGAGGATCTGCTCGGTCAGCGTGGTCCCGCTGCGCGGCATGCCGACGATGAAGACGAGCCGGTCGTCGCCGGCGGCCGGGGACGCCGGCCCGGCATCGAAGGCGCCGGCCGGATGGGCCGCGACGATCGCGTCCACCCGCCGATGGATGGCCGCCGGATCGGGCTCGCCCGCGACGCGCCGGCGCGCGGCGTTGGCATCGTGCCAGCACGCCATCGCGCGCCCATGCTCGCCGCGCGCCTCGCGCACCTTGCCCAGGGCGTAGCCGAGCAGCGCGCGGTCGGCGTCGTCCTGCGCCTGCGTGCCGGCCGTATCGGAGAGCAGGCGCGTGCCCTCCGCCACCCGTGCCTCCGACGCCTCGCCGCGCTGCAACGCCAGCAGGCAGGCGAGGGCGAAGGGCCACCCCGGACGGAGGTCCAGCGCACGTTCGTACGCGTGGCGCGCGGCGTCGCGGGCGCCGTTGTCCTCCTCGGCCTGGCCGAGCGCGAGCCACAGGCCCGCGTCGTCGGCGTTGCGTTCGACGCCTTCCCGGAAGCAGGCGACCGCCGCGTCCTGGTCGCCGAGGCGGTGCAGTGTCTCGCCGGTGCGCAGCCGCGCCTCGACGTCGCCGGGGGCCTGCGCGAGCAGCGACTGCCAGTGCGGCAGGGCGTCCGCGGGCCAGCCGGCGCGGAACTCGACGTCCGCCAGCGCGCGCAGGATCGCCGGGTCGCCCGGCGCAAGCGCATGCGCGCGGCGCAAGGCGGCCAATGCGTCGCGCTCCCGGCCGGCGCGCGCAAGGGTCGTGCCGGCGTGGGCCTGCAGCGCGGCCAGCTGCGCACGCACGGACGGATCGCGCGGCGCCAGGCGCAACGCGCCCTCCATGTGCCGCAACGCGCCGCCGGGGTCGCCGCGACGGGACGCGAGCTGCGCCAGGAGCTGGTGGACGGCGACGAGCCCCGGTGCCTCGGCGTGCAGCGCGTCCAGCATGGCGCCGGCCTCGTCCAGCGCCCCGCGCCGCAGCAACCCGACGGCCTCCCGCAACCTGCCGTCGATCCCGTCAGAGTTCGCCAAGTTCCGTCGCGCCGTCGTAGTAGTCGAGCAGGCCTTCCACCGTGAGCGTGACCAGTTCGCGTTCCAGCGCGGTCAGCATCGGGTGCCAGATGTCGAAGATGAGCACCACCCGGCGCGAGGTGCCGCGGTTCCAGGCCTCGTGCAGGATCGTGTCGTCGAAGATGAAGAGCTCGCCCGGGACCCACGGGCGCGTGTCGTCGCCCACGCGGAACGCGCAGCCCTCGGGGACGATCAGCGGCAGGTGCACCGTCAGCCGCGTGTTGGTCGCGCCGTGGTGCGGCGGGATGTGCGCGCCGGGTTGCAGCTCGGAGAACAGCACGGCCGGCGCGCGCGAGCGCACGTGCACCATCGGCGCCTGTTCCACCGCGGCGACGGTCGCGGGGCAGCGCGCGCAATGGTCGTCGATGCGGTTGCCGTGCTTCCACAGGAAGTACGCGCCCCAGGCGAGGTCGTGGTCCAGCGCCGCGAACTGCGCGCTGTCCTCGCCCGGCTTCGTCTGCACGTAGGGCTCGAACCCCGCGCGGTCCCCGGCGGAGACCGCTTCGAGTTCGGCGAGGATGGCCGGCGTGGCGGCCTCCACCGCGGGCGCCCAGTCGAAGTCCTCCCGGTGGAAGAACTGGATGGCGGGCAGTTCCGGCATCGCCAGGTGCGCGGGCCGCGCGGTCACGAACGCGCGCCGCCCGGTGAGGATGTCCAGGCAGTGCTCGTAGCGCTCGACGTCGCGACGGCGTTCCCCCGCGCGCATGGACGTCGTGCGCGCCTCGAGGAAGTCGCGCAGCTCGCGCTGGTTGGCCGCGACGGCCGCGCCGGCCTTGTCGATGGTGGCGCGCAGCTGCGGGGCCTGCCGCGCGTCCGGCGGCAGCGCGCCGAGGCCCTGGCTCCAGCACAGCGCGGCTTCGCGCGTGCGGCCGAGCGACTCCAGCAGCCGCGCCTTCTCGAAGAGGGCGCCCCAGGCGCGCGGCTCGTGCCGGATCGCCGCGTCGAGCGAGGCGAGCGCCGCGGCCTGGTCGCCGTCGGCGACGTGGATGCGCGCCAGCAGCGCATGCGCCATCGCATGGTCGGGGCGCAGCGACAGTACCTGCCCGAGCAGGTCGCGCGCCGTGTCGTGGTCGCCGAGCGCGAGCTGCGCCTGCGCCAGGCGCGCCATCGCGCGGACGTGCCCGGGCGCCAGCTCGAGGACCTGCTTCCAGCAGCGTGCCGCGTGGCGGGCGTCGCCCGCTGCATCCGCGCCTTCGGCCTCGCGCACGAGACGCTCGAGGCGCGGGTCGGTCGCGTCGGGGAACGGTGTCGCCATGGCGTCAATGATAGACGCCGCGTCGCGGAGGTCGGCTACAGGTCCTGCTCGTAGCGCACGTAGGGCACGGTGCCTTCCTCTTCCTCGCCCTCGTAGGCGGGCGAGAAGGGATTGCGGCCGCGCGTCACGACGTTCTCCGCGCCGACCGTGAGCTTGCCGCTCCACGGCGTGCGCCAGGTGAGGCCGAGGCCGAGGCCCTGCCACTGCTCGGGCTGCCCCGGCACGTCCACCACCCGGCCGACGATGCTGGCCTCGAAGTCGCCGATGCCGCCGCCGATGCTCAGGCTCTTGCTGCTCCAGCGGTCGGCCAGCGCCGGCACCTGGTCCGCGGGGACCAGCCGCGCATGCGCGACGGTGCCGCCGATCGAGACGACCGCCTCGCTGCCGAAGGTCTTCTGCGCGAAGAGCGTCAGGTCCTTCTGCTCGTAGCGGGTGCCGCTCGGCGAGAGCCAGGCAGGCAACGTGTCGCGCCCGGAGCCGAAGGTCAGGCCGAGCCGGTTGCCTGCGCGCGCCAGTGCGGCGGTGGCGCTCGCGCGGCGGCCGCTGTCGTCGCCCAGGCCGGCGCCGAGCGCCGCGACGCTGCAATGCTCGGCGAGGTTGCCGATCGCGCCACTGAGCCCGTTCTTGCGGTCGCACAGCAGGCCGAGCGAATCGCCCGCCTGCAGGCCGAATGCGGCATCGAGCGACGTGCGCCCGAACTTCCAGCGCGCGCCCGCGTTGCCGTCGGCCGGTTCAAGCAGCAACACCGCTTCGAGCTTGTCGTTGTTCCAGACCGGCAGCGCCGCCTGGTCGTCGGACGACTGCGCGCGCGCGGCACCCGTTGCCGCGGCGAGCGCGAACAGGCAAGTGGACAGCAGCGGGAGCAGGCGGGTGCGCATCGCTATGAATGGACCGGCCATCGGCCGGCAAGTTCCCCTTTCGGGCTTGTCTCAAGCCTAGTGGATTTATGTTTATTTAACAATCCCGCCAGGGCCGTCACGGGGCCGTGAAAAGGGCGCCCCGCCGGTCGGCGGATGCCCTACTGGAGGCTGGGGGGCGGCTCCATGGCGGCCGGGCCGGCGGCGAACAGGGTCCCGATGGCGTCGGCGTCGAAGTGGTAACGCTGGCCGCAGAACTCGCAACGGATCTCGGCGACCCCTTCCGCGGCCGCCGCCCGGGCCTCCTCCTCGCCCAGCGAGCGCAGCACGTCGGCGACGCGCTCCCGCGAGCAGGAACACTCGAACCGCAGGGGCCGCTGGTCCAGCAGGCGGGCGCCTTCCTCGTGGTACAGCCGGTGGAGCAGCGTGGCCAGGGGCCAGTCGAGCAGCTCCTGGGGCGCCAGCGTGTCGAGGAGGGCGCTGGCGCGCGTCCAGCCGTCGTCGTCGCCGGCGTCGCCCGGCAGCTTCTGCAGCATGATGCCCGCGGCGTGGGCCCCGTCGGCGGCCAGCAGCAGCCGCGTGGGCAGCTGTTCGGACTGCCGGAAGTAGTCCTCGAGCGCGCCCGCGAGCGTGGCGGATTCCAGTGGCACCAGGCCCTGGTAGCGCACGGGCTCGCGGCCCGTCGGCGAGGGGTTCTCGATGGTGATGGCCAGCACCGCGCCTTCGCCCAGCCCGCGCAGGTCGAGCGCGCCGAGGTCGGGGGTGCCGGTGCCCGCCGCGGACGCCGCCTCGCCGTCCGCCTCCTCGTCGTCGTCCAGTTTCGCGATGCCGCGCAGGGTGCCCGCTGCGGTGCATTCGGCGAACAGCAGCCGCAACGGACCCTGCTGCCCGCGCAACTGCAGCGACAGGCGGCCGTCCACCTTCGCGTGCGCGGTCAGCAGGGCGGTTGCCACCGCCGCCTGGCCCAGCAGGATCGCCACCTCGCGCGGGTACGCCGCGCGCGCGGCGATCTCGCGCCAGGCGTCGTCCAGGTGCACGCGCACGCCGCGCACGCCGGCGTGTTCGAGCAGGAAGCGGGTCAGCCGGTCGGGGTCGTGGGAGATGTCGTCCATGGTCGCTACCATGCACCTTCGCATGTGCACGGAAACAGTATGACGGCTGCGAGGCCTCGTCCGGGAGCGTTCCGCCGCTGGCTGCGCCGGCTCGCCTGGGCGTTGGCGGCGCTGCTCGGGCTGTCGGTCCTGCAGGTCGCGACGCTGCGCGTGGTCGATCCGCCGTTCAGTGCGTTCATGGCCGCGCGCATGGTCGAGGCGTGGGGCGATGGCGACTGGCGCTACCGGGTCGCGTACGACTGGCGCGACTTCGACGCGATCTCGCCGCACCTGCCCGTGGCGGTGATCGCGTCCGAGGACCAGCGGTTCGCCGCGCACGACGGCTTCGACTTCGATGCGATCGCGCAGGCGCGCGCCGACCACGCGCGCGGCGAGCGGCTGCGTGGCGCCAGCACGATCAGCCAGCAGGTCGCCAAGAACCTGTTCCTCTGGAGCGGTGGCGGCTGGTTCCGGAAGGGGATCGAGGCCTGGTACACGCTGCTCCTCGAGGCGCTTTGGCCCAAGCAGCGGATCCTGGAGGTGTACGTCAACGTCGCCGAATTCGGCGACGGGGTGTACGGCGCCCAGGCCGCCGCGCGCACCTGGTTCGGCCGCGACGCCGCGGGCCTCGAGCCCTGGCAGGCCGCGCGCCTGGCCGCCGTCCTGCCCAGCCCCCGCCGCTACAGCGTCGCCGCGCCCGGGCCCTACGTCCGGGGCAGGACGTCCGCCATCCAGCGGCAGATGCGCCAGATCGGTGGCACGGCGTACCTCGACCGCCTGGAGTGACCAGGGCCTATCATCCCGGCATGCGCGACACCCTCACCATCGTCATCGCCGCCTGCAACGAGGCCGACGCCCTGCCGCTGCTGCAGCCGCGGCTGGCCGATGCGCTGGACCTGCTGTCCGTGCGCGATGGGATCGACGGCCGGGTCCTGTACGTGGACGACGGCAGCGTGGACGGCACCTGGGACGTGCTGCAGGGCTTCGCCGACGCCGACCCGCGCGTCGGGGTGCTCCGGCTTTCGCGCAACTTCGGCAAGGAGGCGGCCCTCACCGCCGGCCTTGACCGGGTCACCGAAGGCGCGGCGCTCATCCTCGACGCGGACGGGCAGGACCCGCCGGAACTGATCCCGCGCTTCGTCGAGCTGTGGCGCGCCGGGTACGACGACGTGCACGGCACGCGCGTGGAGCGCGACGGCGAGGGCTGGCTCAAGCGCGCCACCGCGCATGCCTTCTACCGCGTGATCGGCCGCCTGTCGAAGACGCCGATCCCGCGCGACACCGGCGACTTCCGGCTGCTGTCGCCGCGCGCGCTCGAGGCGCTGTCGCAGCTCCGCGAGCGCCACCGGTTCATGAAGGGCCTGTTCGGCTGGGTCGGGTTCAACCGGATCGCGGTGCCGTACCAGCGCGACCCGCGACTGGCGGGCCGGACCAAGTTCAACTTCTGGAAGCTCTGGAACTTCGCCCTCGAGGGCATCACCAGCTTCAGCACCGCGCCGCTGCGGGTGGCCACCTACCTGGGCGTGGCCACGGCGGTCCTGGCCTTCGCATACGGCCTGTGGATCGTGGTCAAGGCCCTGTTCTGGGGCGACCCGGTGGCCGGCTGGCCGACGATGATGGCGGTGATCCTGTTCCTGGGCGGCACCCAGCTCGTCGCGCTCGGGCTGATCGGCGAATACCTGGGGCGCCTCTACGACGAGGCCAAGCAGCGTCCCCTGTACCTCGTCGACGCCTGGCGCCCGCCGACGGGAGTATCCTCGCTGAAGGTCCATCCGGGGCAAGGAGGACACCATGCGCAAGGTGCGGCACCTGCTCGAGGCCAAGGCGCCTGAGGTCTTCGCCATCGGGCCCGACGCGCCGGTCATCGACGCCGTCCGGCTGATGGCCGAGAAGGGGATCGGCGCGGTGGTCGTGATGCAGGCCGGCCGGCTGGCCGGGATCCTCTCCGAACGCGACTACGCCCGGAAGGTGGTGCTCCAGGGCCGCTCGTCCAGCGACACGCCCGTCCGCGACATCATGACCGACCGGGTGGTCACCGTCCGCCTGGACGACAGCATCGAGCACTGCATGCAGCTGGTCACCGACCGGCGCATCCGGCACCTGCCGGTGCTGGAGCGCGATGCCGTCCTGGGCGTCGTCTCCATCGGCGACCTGGTCAAGGCCCAGATCGAGGAGCAGCAGATCGAGATCGACCAGCTCCAGCGCTACATCGCCATGTAGGAGCCGCCATGGCGGCGATGTAAGAGCCGCTACAGCGGCGAGGCCTCACCCCAGCGCGATCGCCTGCGCGTGCTCCCGCGTCGCGGCGAACTCCAGGTCCGGCCAGCGCTCCTGCGCCAGCTGCAGGTTGACCCGCGTCGGCGCCAGGTACACGAGCTGGCCGGCCGCGTCCTCGCCCAGGTTCATCGCGTTCCGGTCGCGAAACTCCTCCAGCTTGCGCGCGTCGCCGCCCTTCACCCAGCGCGCGGTCGCCACCTGCACCGGCTCGAACGCGGCGTCCACGCCGTACTCGTCCTTCAGCCGGTAGGCGACCACGTCGAACTGCAGCACGCCCACCGCGCCAAGGATCAGGTCGTTGCTCATCAACGGCCGGAAGAACTGGGTGGCGCCTTCCTCGCTGAGCTGCGCCAGCCCCTTCTGCAGCTGCTTGAGCTTGAGCGGATCGCGCAGCCGCGCGCGGCGGAACAGCTCCGGCGCGAAGTTGGGGATGCCGGTGAACGACAGCTTCTCGCCCTCGCTGAAGCTGTCGCCGATCGAGATCGTGCCGTGGTTGTGGATGCCGATGACGTCGCCGGGGTAGGCGGTGTCCACGATCTCGCGGTCGGACGCCATGAAGGTCAGCGCGTTGGCCAGCTTCATGTCCTTGCCGCTGCGCACGTGGAAGGCCTTCATGCCGGCGGTGAACCGGCCCGAGCAGATGCGCATGAACGCCACGCGGTCGCGGTGCTGCGGGTCCATGTTCGCCTGGATCTTGAACACGAAGCCGGTCAGGTGCGGCTCGTACGGCGCGACCTCGCGCGTGGTCGTCTCGCGCGGCTGCGGCGCGGGCGCATGCTCGACGAAGAAGTCAAGCAGCGGCTGCACGCCGAAGTTGTTCACCGCCGACCCGAAGAACACCGGCGTCTGCTCGCCCGCCAGGTACCGCCCCAGGTCGAACGGGTGCGAGGCGCCCTGCACGAGTTCCAGCTCGTCGCGCAGCTCCGCGAGCATGCCCTCGCCGATGCGCTCGGCCAGGCGCGGGTCGTCCACCGACGGGAAGATCGTCGAATCCTGCCGGGTGAAGTTGCGGCCCTGCTCGTACAGGTGGACCTCGCCGCTTACCAGGTGCACGACGCCCTTCAGCCGCTGGCCCATCCCGATCGGCCAGGTGACCGGCGCGCACTGGATCCCGAGCACGGATTCGACCTCGTCCAGCAGGTCGATCGGCGACTTGCCCTCGCGGTCGAGCTTGTTGACGAAGGTCATGATCGGCGTGTCGCGCAGCCGGCAGACCTCCATCAGCTTGATGGTCCGCTCCTCGACGCCCTTCGCGACGTCGATGACCATCAGCGCGCTGTCCACGGCGGTGAGCACGCGGTAGGTGTCCTCGCCGAAGTCGGCGTGGCCGGGCGTGTCGA
>CAMLHR010000043.1 GCA_946479915.1 uncultured Lysobacter sp. | reverse complement strand
CGAGACCTTCGACGACCGGACCCGGCTGCTGACCCACCCGGAGTTCGAGATGCTGGCCGACCCGGAAGGCATGGCCCTGTCGCAGGACCTGGCGTTCCTCTCGTGGGCGTCGCAGCAGGAGGAGATCGAGGCCGCGCGCGAGGCGGAGGCCGAGGCCGAAACCGAGCCGGCGCCCACCGGGGAGGAAGACGATGCCTCGTAGCGCCTGCTTCGTCGCCGCGGCGTGCCTCGCGCTGGGGCTCGTGGCCGCCGTCACCGCCGCGCCGCCCGACGTCGGCGTGCTCGTGGCCAGCCGCGAGCTGGCGTGGGAACGCATGGACGATGCGGAACGCGCGCGCTTCCAGCAGCGTGTCGACGCTTGGGAAAAGCTGTCGTACGAGGAGGCCGGCCTGCGCCGCGAACGGTACATGGCCTGGAAGGCGCTCGACGGCGTCGACCAGGCCCTGCTTCGCGAGACCCGCCGGCTGTACGACGCGCTCCCGAGGGAAGACCAGCAGGCGTTGCGCGAACGCTACGCGGAGCTGACCGAGACCGAACAGCACGGCTGGCTGCTGGGCCCCCGCCTGGGCGCCGACTACGCGCCGCTCAGTCCGCTGTTCCTCCAGGTGCCGCCGGAACAGCGCGAACCGTTGCTCGCCACCCTGCGCGTCATGTCGCCGGCGGAACGCGCGGACCTGGCGGTGCTGGCCTACCGGACGCCGCCGCAGGAACGCGACGCCTTGCGCCGCGCGCTGCTCGAGACGACGGACGCCAACCGCGCGGCGTGGCTGCGGCTCCGGATGGAGCGTTAGCGCAGGTCGTCGGTCACATCCACACCAGGCTTCCCGCGGCCAAGACCACCGTGCCGAAGGTGATCAGCCAGAAGTAGAGGAAGCCCAATACCAGGTACTTGAGCAGCGTCATCGGCCAGCCCTGCCGGTACACGCGCTTCTGCATCACCAGCAGGTAGATGGGCATCCACGCGAAGATCGCGAACTCGACGATGTTGAACGCCAGCGTCGCCGCGGGCAGCGCGCGCTCCAGCGCGCCGAACAGGAACAGCAGCAGCATGGATAGCGACAGGAACGCGTGGCTGTGCAGTGCCACGATCAGGTGTTCCATGTACAGCCGGCGCTTGAACAGGTAGGCCACCTTCAGCATCAGCGCGAAGAGCGGCAGCAGGACGAACAGCGACGTCGGGATCGCCGAGAGCATTGCCTGGAAATACAGGACGGGGTCCTCCCTGGCGCGCGCGAAGTTCTTCTCAGCCCGCCCGATCTGTTCGTTGAGCCACGCATCGGCGAACGCCGGCAGGAACGAGACGTCGACGGGATTGGTCACCGGATCCCACTCCCCGTTGCCGAAGTTCACCGACCAATCGTCGTCCTCGCCTGGCTGGACGGGTTGTCCTGCCGCCTCCGCGCGACGGATTTCCTCGATGCGATCGGCGGCGAGCCCGATCACCACGCCACGCTTCGCCTCCGTTTCGACATCCACGCCCGCCCTGGGGCGCCCCTCGTCGTCGACGGCGCGCGGAAGGCCTGCCAGTGCCTCGTCGCGCAACCGCTCGACCTCGGCGACGGTCGTCGCCTGCTGGATCCGGTCACCCTCGTCGACGTCGATGCCCGTGCCTTCGACGTGCAGCGTCAGGCTGCCCACGAAGAACGCGACGATCGTCAGGAAGAAGAACAGGCGCACCGGGCTGACGTAGCGCACCCTGCGGCCCTCGAAGTACTCGCAGGACAGGTAGCCGGGCTTCGCGTACAGCGGCCAGAGCGTACGGAGCGTGCGCGAGTCGAAGTCGAACACGCTGTCGAAGAAGTCGCCGATGATGCTGGTGAAGTGCCGCACCAGCCCCTTCACCGGCTGCCCGCACCTGTAGCAATGCGGCCCGAGCAGCTCCGTGCCGCAGTTCTGGCACGCAGGCGCCCCGGGATCGGGCGCGTGGGTGGGCGGCGGAGTCCCGATCGGCGCGTCAGTCACGGCGTTCCCCGGTTGCTGGTGTGCTGGGCGGTTATTGCGATTGACAGTCCGGGAATACTGACGCCATACAAGCAGTGGTGGCAATTCCGCCACCCACTCGAGGAAGAAGACATGCGGATGCTCGACATGGAAGAAGCCAGGGTCGTCGGCGGCGGCGGTGACTATGACATCGGGACGGTGTCCGGCCTGGTCGCCCTGGCGGCCGACGCCGTCCGGGCGGGCTTTACCGGGAACGGCGACGAGATCAACGGCGACCAGGAAGGCGACTGGTTCGGCTGATCGCTGGCGGTCAGGCAACAAGCGACGAGAATGGGGCCTGTTGGCCCCATTCTTGTTTCCGCAATGCCGCCCAGCCGCCCCTACCGCTTCACCGGCGAAGTGCGCCGCACCCTGCTGCTGGCCGCGCCCATCGTGGCCGGCCAGCTGTCGTCGGTGCTGATGACCTTCGTGGACACCGTGCTCGCCGGGCGCCACGGCGCGCAGACGCTGGCGGGCGTCGCGGTGGGCAGCGCGGTGTGGTCGGTGGTGATCCTGGTGCTGGTCGGCGTGCTGATGGCGGTGCCGCCGTCGGTGTCGCAGCTCGACGGCGCCGGCCGGCACGAACGGATCGGCCCGCTGTTCCGGCAGGCCGCGTGGCTCGCGATCGGGCTGGGCCTGCTGCTGTTCGGGATGGTCAGCGCCTCCGGCCCGCTGCTGGCCGGCATGGGCATCGACGAGACGGTGCGCCCGCACGCGGCAGCGTTCCTTTCCGCCATCCGCTGGGGCGCGCCCGCGCTGGCCCTGTTCTTCTGCGCGCGCTACCTCAGCGAAGGCCTGGCGTGGACCCTGCCGACGATGGTCGCCGGCCTGCTGGGCGTCGCCATCCTGTTCCCGCTGGGGCACGCCTTCATGTTCGGCGACGGCCCGCTGCCGGCCATGGGCGCGGCCGGGCTCGGCACGGCGACCGCCATCGTGCTGTGGCTGCAGTCGCTCGGCCTGCTGGCCTACCTGCGCTGGTCGAAGCGCTTCGCCGGCCTGCGCCTGTTCGCGCACTGGGAGGCGCCGCACCCTGGCGAGATCATTGCGCTGTTGCGCCTGGGCCTGCCGATCGGCGTCGCGGTGTTCATGGAAGGCAGCCTGTTCGTCGCCACCGCGTTATTGATCGGCCGCATGGGGGCCACCGCCGTCGGCGCGCACCAGGTCGCCATCAACGTCGCGAGCCTGGCCTTCATGGTGCCGCTCGGCATCGCGATGGCCACCACCGTGCGCATCGGCCAGGCCGCGGGCCGCGCGGACGGGGCCGGCGTGCGCGCCGCCGCCCGCGCCGGCTACGGCATCGTGCTCGCCACCCAGTTGCTGACCGCCGGCACCATGGTCTTCGCCGGCCACGCCATCGCGGGCATCTACACCGACGACCCGGCGATCGCCGCGCTGGCTGGCGGCCTGCTGCTGTTCGCCGCCGCGTTCCAGTTCCCGGACGGCATCCAGGCGCTGTCCTCCGGCGCGCTGCGCGGGCTGAAGGACACGGCCTGGCCGATGGTGATCACCGCGCTGGCGTACTGGGGATTGGGGATGCCGCTGGGGGCGTACCTGGGGCTGGAGGTCGGCCTGGGCCTGGGGCCCCGGGGCATGTGGATCGGGCTGATCGCCGGACTCAGCGCCGCCGCCGTCCTGATGACCTGGCGCTTCATGCGCCTGGCACGACGGCTGCCCGAAACTGAACCGACCAGCCCCCTCGCTCCGCCGGGCGGAAGGTCCGCATGACCTGTGCACCATGAATTCGCGGGGTCAGCCGGGTAGGCTGGCGCCCAGTGTCGAACATGCCGCTGTTTCCTGGAGTTGTTGAATGAACGTCGTCCGCCGTCGTGGTCCCATCGCCCGGGTGTTCATCGCCCTGTGGGACACGCTCAATTTCACGCGCCGGTTGGTGTTCAACCTGCTGTTCCTGCTGATCTTGATCATCATCATCGCGGCGATCGTCAGCACCGAGTCCGCCGGGCCGCTGCCCGGCGACAACACCCTGGTCATCGCGCCGGAAGGGCACCTGGTCGAGCAGTACAGCAGCGACCCGGTGAGCCGCGCGCTGTCGCATGCCTTCGGCGAGCCGCAACAGGAAGTGCAACTGCGCGACCTGCTGCGCGCGCTCGAGCACGCGCGGGACGACGACCGGATCGAGCGCGTGTACCTGCGCGTGGACCGGCTGCAGCCGAGCGGCTTCGCGTCGCTGCGCGAGGTGGCCGATGCGATCCGCGACGTGCGCGCCGCCGGCAAGGAAGTCGTCGCCTTCGGCGAGAACTTCGGCCAGGCACAGTACCTGCTCGCCGCGCAGGCCGACGAGGTCTACCTCGACCCGATGGGCGGCCTGTTGCTCGAGGGCCTGGGCCGCTACCGCGCGTACTACCGCGAAGGGCTGCAGGAAAAGCTCGGCGTGGACGTGCACCTGTTCAAGGTGGGCGAGTACAAGTCGGCGGCGGAACCCTATGTGCGCGACGACGCGTCGCCGGAGGCGAAGGAAGCCGACCTGTTCTGGATGAACGACGTGTGGTCGCGCTTCCTGGGCGACGTCGCCGCCGCGCGCGGGCTCGACGCTTCGCGCCTGGCCGCGGACATCGACGCGCTGCCCGCCGACATCCAGGCGGTGGACGGCGACCTGGCGCAGTACGCGCTGACCAAGGGCCTGGTGGACGGCCTGATGACCGAGCACGAGGTCGAGGCGCTGCTCACCGAGCGCGGCGTGGCCGACGAGGATGCCGAGGGCGGCTTCCGCCAGGTCGGCCTGGACGAATACCTGGCGCACGTGCAGCCCGGCCCGGTGGCCACCGACGTGCGGCCGCAGGTCGCGGTGGTGGTGGCCGAAGGCGCGATCACCGGCGGCGACCAGCCGCCGGGCATCGTCGGCGGCGAGTCCACCTCGGCGCTGCTGCGCGACGCGTTGCTGGACGAGCAGGTCGAGGCCGTCGTGCTGCGCGTCAACTCGCCGGGTGGCGAGGTGTTCGCATCGGAGCAGATCCGCCGCGAGGTCGTCGCGCTGCAGGACGCCGGCAAGCCGGTCATCGCCTCCATGGGCGACGTGGCCGCGTCCGGCGGCTACTGGATCAGCATGAACGCCGATGCCATCTACGCCGACCCGTCCACCATCACCGGGTCGATCGGCATCTTCGGCCTGTTCCCGACGATCCACCGCGGCCTGGACAAGATCGGCGTGCACACCGATGGCGTGGGCACCACGCGCTTCGCCGGTGCGTTCGACATCACCCGGCCGCTGGATCCCGCGGTGGGCGAGGTCATCCAGTCGGTGATCGAGAAGGGCTACCGCGACTTCATCGGCCGCGTCGCGCAGGCGCGCAACCAGGGCGTGGACGAGATCGACGCCGTCGCGCGCGGCCGCGTGTGGAGCGGCGAGCAGGCGCAGGCGCGCGGGCTGGTGGACGAGTTCGGCGGCCTGCGGGCCGCGATCGCCGCCGCCGCGGAAGCGGCCGGGCTCGAGGATGGCCGGTATCGCGTGCGCTACGTCGAGAAGGCCGCCACGCCGTTCGAGCAGTTCTTCGCCAACTTCATGGGCACGCGCATGGGTGCGGCGCTGGTGGGCAGCGACTTCGGCCACGGCCTGGTCCAGGCCCTGCTGCCCGAACAGGCCCGCGACGAGCTGGCCTTCATCCAGCGCGCGCTGGACCGCAACGCCGGCAAGCCGGTGACCTCAGTCGCCCACTGCTTCTGCGGGTTCTGAGGCCTGCGGCTCGACGGGCTGCTCCTTGTCTGGCGGCTCGGGCTTGGTGCAGGCGGCGCTGAGCAACAGCAGCGCCGCGATGGCGAGCGACTTCACGACGACGGTTCGCATGGCGCCTCCCTGATGGATCGAGGGTCCGGCGCTATGCTACGCCGGACAAGGGGAAGGAGCCGCGCATGGACCCGCACCGCTGGCGCCTGGACGGACAGGTGGCCCTGGTCACCGGCGCGAGCGCCGGCATCGGCCGCGCCATCGCGCGCGAACTGCTGGGGTTCGGCGCCGACGTGTTCCTCGTCGCGCGCGAGTCCAATGCGCTCGAGGCCGCGCGTGCGGAACTCGAGGAGGAATTCCCGGACCGCACCGTCGCCGCGCTGCCGGCCGACGTCGCCGACGACGAACAGCGCCGCGAGATCCTCGACTGGGTCGAGGACCACGGCGAAGGCCTGCACATCCTCGTCAACAACGCCGGCACCAACCAGAGCAAGCCGACGGTGGACTACGCCGAGGACGAGTGGCGCGCCATCTTCGAGGTGAACCTGTTCTCGGCGTTCGAGCTGTCGCGCTACGCGCACCCGCTGCTGACGCAGCACCCGTCATCGAGCATCGTCAACGTCGGGAGCGTGTCCGGGCTGACGCATTGCCGCACCGGTTCGCCCTATGGCATGAGCAAGGCCGCGATGCACCAGATGACCAGGAACCTGGCCGTCGAATGGGCCGAGGACGGCGTGCGCGTCAATGCGGTTGCGCCCTGGTACATCCGCACGCGGCGAACCAGCCCGAAGTTGGCGGATCCGGATTACCTGGACGACGTGCTGTTGCGGACGCCGTTGGGGCGGGTGGGGGAACCGGAGGAAGTCGCGGCGGCGGTGGCGTTTCTTTGCCTGCCGGCGGCGGGGTACATCACGGGGGAGTGTGTTGCCGTGGATGGAGGGTTTTTGCGTTACGGGTTCTGACGGCGAACGGGGGTACGACATCGCCCGGAATGTTGACCAACACAAGAAGGGGAACCATGTACAAGAAGTTGCTTTGGACTGCGGCCGCGGTCGCGGCCTTGCTGGTGTCCGGGTGTGCGTCGGTGCCGATGGCGTCACCGGAACAGGATGCGGCAATGAAGGCGTTTCCGGCGCCGCCGGCGGGGAAGGCGGGGGTTTACATCTACCGCAACAGCTTCGTCGGCCAGGCGTTGAAGAAGAACCTGTACCTCGATGGCGAGTTCCTCGGGGAAAGCGCCAACAGGGTCTACTTCTACCGGGAGGTGGAACCCGGGACGCATACGGTTTCGACGGAATCGGAGTTCAGCGACAACGCACTCGAGTTCGAGGCAACGGCCGGGATGAACCATTTCATCCGGCAGTACATCAAGCTCGGCGTCTTCGTCGGGGGCGCGAACGTCGAGGTCGTCTCCGAGGAGGAGGGCAGGCAGGGCGTCCTCGATTCGAAGTTGGCGAAGTAGCACTCCCGCGAACCACTGGCTGCGGCAGCAGCCAGTGGTTACTCGGCGCGCCGGTACTCGATCACCATCGTCCGCTGCTCCGCCCCATCCCGCGTCTCGAACATCTCCAGCATGTGGTGGTCCCGGTCCACGACGGTGATCACCTCGCGCAGCGGCACCAGCACGCCGGCGTGCATCGGATCCGGCATCTGGCCGGTGAAGGTGTAGCTATTGGTGGCGGGGTCGTAGGTGCCCGTGGTGAGCATCGTCCCGGTCGTCATGTTGTCGGTCCAGATGCCGGTGTACCTGCCCGTGACGTTGTCGTAGCCCGTGTAGCCGATGCCCTTGAACTCCTCGCCGAAGAAGTTGCCGGTGTAGTCCATGTGCAGCTGGCGGCCGCCGAGGACCATCGTGTTGATGGAGGTCCCGCTGGACCGCGCGGGGTCGGCGCCAGGCTCCATCCAGACCTGCATGGAGACGTCCCAGGTGCCTTCGAAGTGCTCGGCGAGGCGCGCGTGCTGCTCGCCGGGGGTCTTGGCCAGTTCCCAGGCGGTCATCATGGCCTGCATCTCGGGCGACATCTCTGTTTCGGGCATTGCGTCCTGCGCGTAGGCGGCCGGCGCGCACAGCAGGGTGGACAGCATCACGGCAATCAGCTGGGTCTTCATGGCGGCTCCCCTCCAGTGGTGGGCGCCGATGCTACGCTCGCGCGCGGCGGGCCGGTTCGCCGCTCGTCGCCACCGCTCGAAGACCAACCTGAGGTCCATCGAGCGCGTACCTGCACAGTAGGCGCAACTCCGCCTCAGCCAGCGCAGGTCCGGGCGATGCGCCCGGCGAGGACGCGCTCTTCTTCCGCAACCTGCGCGCGCCGCGTCGGCATGGCGTCGAACCACTCCTCGCGCAACTCGCGCTTCTGCTCGCGCAGGATCGAACA
>CAMLHR010000042.1 GCA_946479915.1 uncultured Lysobacter sp. | reverse complement strand
ATGAAGCGCGGCGGCGTGCTGCACGGCGCGCGCATGGCCTACGAAACCTGGGGCGCGCGCAATGCCGCCGGCGACAACACGGTGCTGGTCCTGACCGGCCTCTCGCCCGATGCCCATGCCGCTGCCAGCGGGGAAAATCCCGCGCCGGGCTGGTGGGAGGCGATGCTCGGCCCCGGCAGGCCCATCGACACCGACCGCTGGCACGTCGTGTGCGTGAACTCGCTCGGCAGCTGCAAGGGATCCACCGGACCCGCCAGCGTCGACCCGGCGACGGGCGAACCGTATCGCCTCGCGTTCCCGGAACTGTCCATCGAGGACGGTGCCGATGCCGCCGCGCACGTGCTGCGCGCGCTGGGCATCGAGCACGTCGCCTGCGTCATCGGCAACTCGATGGGTGGCATGACCGCGCTGGCGTTCCTGCAGCGGCACCCGGGCATCGCGCGCACGCACATCAACGTCTCGGGCGCGGCGCGCGCCCTTCCGTTCTCCATCGCGATCCGTTCGCTGCAGCGCGAGGCCATCCGCCTCGACCCGGCCTGGAACGACGGCCACTACGACGAGGAGCGCTATCCGGAATCCGGCATGCGCATGGCGCGCAAGCTCGGCGTGATCACCTACCGTTCGGCGCTGGAGTGGGACGGCCGCTTCGGCCGGGTGCGCCTGGATTCCGACCGACGCGACGACGAGGACCCGTTCGGGCTGGAGTTCGAGGTCGAGAGCTACCTCGAGGGCCACGCGCGCCGCTTCGTGCGCAGCTTCGACCCGAACTGCTACCTCTACCTGAGCCGCTCGATGGACTGGTTCGACCTCGGCGAATCCCGCGGCGGCGACACCCTGCGCGCGCTGGCGGAGCTGCGCGTGGACCGTGCGCTGGCGATCGGCGTGGAGACCGACATCCTGTTCCCGCTGCAGCAGCAGGAACAGGTCGCGGAAGGCCTGCGCGCGGGCGGCACCGACGCCGAATTCCTGCCCCTGCCCTCGCCGCAGGGCCACGACGCGTTCCTGGTCGACTTCGACCGCTTCGGACCCGCGATCCGCGGCTTCCTCGACCGGGTCTAGAATGCTCCCATGACGCCCGGCGCCCATTGCGATGTTGACTTCCCCGGCCGCGACCGCCTCGTGGCGGCGCTCGACGAGGCCGTCACCGCCGGCGACCAGCACGCGGTCACGGCGGCGCTGCGCAACGTCCTCTGCAGGATGATCCGCGACCGGTCGATCCAGCTGCCCGACTGCGTGTTCGAGCCCATCCAGGACCATTACGCGCGACGCGAGCTCTACCGGAGCCCCGCGCACGGCTACAGCGTCGTGGCCATGACCTGGGGTCCCGGCCAGGGCACCCCGGTGCACGACCATTCCGGCCTGTGGTGCGTCGAGGGCGTCTGGGACGGGGAGCTGGAAATCACCCAGTACGAATTGCTGGAGCAGGAAGGCGATGCGTTCCGCTTCCGCGCCGCGGGCGGCCTGCACGCCGGCCCCGGCAGTGCCGGCAGCCTGATCCCACCGCACGAGTACCACGCCATCTGCAACGCCAGCCGCGACGACGTCGCGGTCTCCGTGCACATCTACAAGGCGCCGATGGAGTGCTGCTCGATGTTCGTCCCGCGCGACGGCGAGTGGTACGTCCGCGCCGACAAGGCGCTGGAGACGGACGCCGCCTGACGGACGTCGCGCCCGTATAATTGCCGCCCGCGCCGGAGTGGCGGAATCGGTAGACGCAGCGGACTCAAAATCCGCCGCCCTCAAAAGCGTGTGGGTTCGAGTCCCACCTCCGGCACCACGGCAGCAATAAAGAAGGCCCGGTCTTCGGGGACATGCGTCCCGTCTGGCCGAGCCTTCCGTTGCCGGAGTTTTTCACGCGATGGGTGGATTGCCCACCGGGCTTTTCTCCGACGCGTCCGACGTTACGCGCCGACGCGTTACACGTCCGTAAAACGCGGGTGCCGTTCGTCGGCACGGTCCTTCGACCACGGCCACCAGCCGCGCCCGGTCAGCGCGTAGCGGTCGGCGGCGCGCTCGAAGCGGTTGCGCACGCCGATGCCGCCATGAACGAAATACAACGGCAGGAACAGCGGCCCGAGCACCAGGTACTGGAAGACGTGCGCGCGCTCGTGGTCCGCGATCGAGACGAGCGGTTCGTCGCAATGCCCGGCGCGGTGCGCATACGTGCGGCACCGGGCATCCAGCGATTCGCCCGTGTGCAGGATCGTGTTGCCGAGCGTGAGCGCGCCGCCCGGGCCCCAGGGATAGTGCCGGAACACCACGGCGAGTTCCCGCGGGCGCCAGCCGATGCGCGCGCCGAACGGCATGCCGGCGATGCCGGCCACGAGGCCGACCGCCGTGTTCGGCAGGGTCCACGCCGCGCCGAGCAGGCGCAGCGCGGCGAGTGCGGCGGCCGTCAGGCCCCGTTTTCCAGCGGCATCAGCAGCCACAGGATCAGGTAGACGATGATCCCGGGGAACGCCGCGGACGCGATCGAGACGAGCACGAACAGCACGCGCAGCAGCGTCGGGTTCCAGCCGAACCGGTGGGCGATGCCGCCCATGACGCCGGCGATCATCCGGTCGTCGCGCGAGCGGGTGAAGGGTCGATGGTCGGTCATTGGCTCCTCAGGGCTTGGGAATGCGCAGGGTCTTGCTGATCATCAGCGAGCCCGACAGGGCATAGATGAGCACCAACGGGTGGAATTGCCATGGGCCGAGGGTCATGGCGCCGCCCCACAGCGCATCGCCGATGTGCCCGGTGGCCGCCGCCCACGCCAGCAACCCGACCACGACGACGCTGGTCGGGATCGGGGTGCCCTCGAAGTGCGTCACCTTGCCCTCGCCGCCCGCCAGCTGCTCGGCGGTCACGTTGTAGCGCGCCAGCCGGCTCACGCCGCAGCCGACGAAGTAGCTCAGCACCACCCAGTCCCAGCCGCCCTGCAGGCCGCAGGCATAGCCGAGCGCCGCTGGCGCGACGCCGAAGGAGATCACGTCGGACAGCGAATCGAGCTCGCGCCCGAGCGTGGACGCCGAGCGGCGCCAGCGCGCCACGCTGCCGTCCAGCGCGTCGAACACGAAGGCGAGCGGGATCAGCGCCATCCCGACGAGCAGGTCGCGTACCCCGCCCTCCTGCAGGAACCGCATCGCCGCGAACACGGCGCCGGTCCCGCAGAACGCGTTGGCCAGCGTGAACCAGTCCGCGAGGTGGAACCCGCGGAGCATGGAGAAGTGCCGCCGGCCGTCGCGTGCGTCGCCCATGCCGTCAGCGGATCCAGCCGCGCGTCGCCGCGCGCCGTGCGAACCAGGCCAGCAGCGCCGCGACCGCCAGGATCACCAGCGGCAGGGCCAGCGCCTGCACGGCACCGAGGAGCGCGACGGCCTCGCTCATCACCGCCTGCCAGGTGAATTGCGCGATGACGGCGACCAGCGACAGCGCGAGCAGCCAGGTGGCCGCGCGCCTGCGCAGCACCAGCATCAGGCTGCCGAGCGTCCCGGCGATCGTGGCGACGCCGTAGGCGACCCAGGTCCAGCCCGGCAGCGCGGCGTACAGGGACTGCTGTTCGGCCGACAGCGCCGCCAGGGCGTCCGCGGACATCGTGTACTGCATGGCGAACATCGCCAGGCCCAGCAGGTTCCAGAGCAGTGCCGCGATCGCGGCGATCGTGAACCAGCCCGGCCGGGCGCCGGCGTCGACGGTGGTGGCATTCATGGCGGTCCTCCTCCCCAGGATTGTCCCGTGGAGGATACGCCGTGCCGCCGCGGACTTGCGCCATGGCCCCGGCTTTGCCAGCCTGCCGGCGGGGAGCCCGGGGGTGCGCGATGGCGGACGAGGCGGCAAGGCCACTGGAGCGCGCCACGCGACAGTGTGAAGTGGAACTGCTGGTCTCGGGCATCGCGATCTTCGCGATGATCCAGCTGGCCGGCGTGATGGACGACGCGATCTTCCGCCTCCGCCCGCGCTTCTCGCCCGACTGGACGTCACTGCTCGTGCTGCTCTACGTGTACGGCAAGGGCGCGGCGGTCCTGCTGGCGGCGACCTTCGCCATCCACCTGCTGCTGCGCGCCAGGTGGATCGCACTGGCCGGCATGCACGCGATCCGGCCGCAGGGCGTGGACTGGTCGCGCATGAAGCTGGGCCCGATCGGCCTGGCCGAGGAACAGCGGGCGATGGGGACGATCCCGGCGGCCGTCGCCCGCGCCGACCACCGCGCAACCATCGTGTTCACGGTCGGCGTCATGCTCGCCTCCGTCATGGTCGTGCTGTTCCTGCTGGTGGGCATCGTGATCGGCCTCCCGATGGCCGGCCTGGCGCAGTTCGGCATCACGCTCGACCCGTCGCAGGTCATGTTGCTGGCGCTCGTGGCGATGGTCCCGTTCTTCGTCGCCAACGTCGTCGACTCGACGCGCGGTGGGCGGCTGGCGCCCGGCGGCCGGGCGGCGCGCCTGGTCCGGGGCACGTTTGCCTTCTACCGCAGGCTTGGCATGTCCGCGTCGAACAATCCCGCGTTCGCGTTGCTGACCAGCGAGCAGGGCCGGCGGCGCACGTTCCTGGCCACGATCGCGATCATGATCGGGATCACGCTGGCCGTGCTGGCCGGCTACATGGCGATGCGCACCGACACGCCACTGGGCAGCTACGCCCTGTTCCCCGAATCCGTGCCGGGCGAAGGCGTGGAGGCGCGGCCGGCGTTCTACGACGACCAGCGCGACCCGGCCCGCGACAGCTCGACGCCGTACATCGCGCAAGCCGTGGCATCGGGTCCCTTCGTCCGCCTGGTCGTTCCGTACGAGCCCGAGCGCGACATGCCCGCGATGCAGGCGCGTTGTCCCGGCGCCGGCGACGCCGGGGCGCGCATGGCCTGCCTCGCCTCGCTGCATGCCGTGTCGCTCGACGGCGAACCGGTCACGACGGACTACGTGCTCGCCTCGGACCATCGCACCGGCCGTCCGGCGCTGCTGGCGATGCTCGACGTGCGCGCGCTCCCGCCCGGACGCCATGTCCTGGCGGTGGAGCGCCCGCCCCGCCACGGGCGCGACGGCAAGCCACGCCGGAGCGACACGGACCCGTCGGTGCGGATCCCGTTCTGGCGCTGAGGCGCGCCGCCCTCAGGTGGCGCTGAACACCAGCGTCGCGTTCGTGCCGCCGAACCCGAAGCTGTTCGACATGACGGTGCGCAGCGGCCCGTCGCGCCGCTCGCGCAGGATCGGGAAGCCCTCGGCGCGCGGGTCGAGCGTCTCGATGTTCGCCGACGCGGCCATGAAGCCGTCCCGCAGCATCAGCAGGCTGTAGATCGCCTCGTGGACGCTCGCCGCGCCCAGGGAATGCCCGGTCAGCGCCTTCGTGGACGACAGCGGCGGCAACGAGTCGCCGAACGCCTCGCGCGCGGCCTCGAGCTCCACGATGTCGCCGGCCGGCGTCGAGGTGCCGTGCGCGTTGATGTAGTCGACCGCGCCCACGCCCTGCCCGTCCAGCCCGGCCAGCGCCATGCGCATGCAGCGCACCGCGCCCTCGCCGCTCGGCGCCACCATGTCCGCGCCGTCGGAGGTCACGCCATACCCGACCAGTTCCGCGAGGATGCGTGCGCCGCGTGCCCTGGCATGGTCGTGGTCCTCGAGCACGAGCATCCCGCCGCCCGAGCCGATGACGAAGCCGTCGCGATCGGCGTCGTAAGGCCGCGACGCGGTCTCCGGCGTGTCGTTGAACTTCGTGGACAGCGCGCCCATCGCGTCGAACTGGCAGGTCATGCCCCAATGCAGTTCCTCGCCGCCGCCCGCGAACACGACGTCCTGCGCCCCGTGGCGGATGAGGTCGGCCGCGGCGCCGATGCAGTGGGCGGACGTCGCGCAGGCGGCGGACAGCGAGTAGCTCAGCCCGCGGATCCCGAATGCCGTGGCGAGGTTGGCGGACACCGTCGAGCACATCGTGCGCGGCACCATGTACGGGCCGACGCGACGCACGCCCTTCTCGCGCAGCAGGTCGGCGGTGGCCGTCTGCCATTCCGGCGAGCCGCCGCCGGAGCCGGCGATCAGCCCTGTGCGCGCATCGCGCACGACGGCGGGGTCGAGCCCCGCGTCCGCGATCGCATCGCGCATCGCGACGTAGGCGTAGGCTGCCGCATCGCCCATGAACCGCTTGAGCTTGCGGTCGATCGCCGCGTCCAGGTCGATGTCGCACACGCCCGCGACGAGGCTGCGCAACCCGTGTTCGGCGGCCTCCGGCACCGCGCGCAGCCCACTGCGGCCGTGGCGCAGCGAATCCGAGACACTGGCGGCGTCGTTGCCCAGCGGCGACACCACGCCCATGCCCGTCACCACCACGCGGCGCATCAGAAGCCCTCCGTCGACTGGAACAGGCCGACGCGCAGGTCCTTCGCCTCGTAGATGAGGCGGTCGTCCACGAACGTCCTGCCGTCGGCGATGACCAGCCGCAGCTTGCCGCGGAGCACGCGCTTGACGTCGATGACGTAGCGCACGACCTTCGCGCCCGGCAGCACCTGGCCGGTGAACTTCACCTCGCCCACGCCGAGCGCGCGCCCGAGCCCGGGTTCGCCCAGCCACGGCAGGAAGAACCCGGCGAGCTGCCACATCGCGTCCAGCCCCAGGCAGCCCGGCATCACCGGGTCGCCCTCGAAGTGGCATTCGAAGAACCACAGGTCCGGGCGGATGTCGAGCTCGGCGACCAGTTGCCCCTTGCCGTAGGCGCCGCCGTCCTCGGTGACCGTCGTGATGCGGTCGAACATGAGCATCGGCGGCGCCGGCAGGCGCGCGTTGCCGGGGCCGAAGAGTTCGCCGCGGGCGCAGGCGAGGAGCTGCTCGGCATCGAGGGACGCGGGTCGGGACATGCAGGGGACCTGGATCTGGAATCGAGCCCACTAGCATGCCTGCGATCGGTGCCGGGCGGGTGAAACCCGGCCGCGATCCGGCGCAGAATCCCGGGGTGCGCAAGATCATCCACGTGGACATGGACGCCTTCTACGCGTCCGTGGAACAGCGCGACGACCCGACCCTACGGGGGCGTCCGGTCGTCGTCGCCTGGCGGGGCGCGCGCTCGGTGGTGTGCGCGGCCAGCTACGAGGCGCGCACGTTCGGCGTGCGCTCCGCGATGCCGGCGGCCCGGGCCGAGCGCCTGTGCCCGCAGGCGGTGTTCGTCCCGCCGGACTTCGCGCGCTACAAGGCCGTGTCGCGCCAGGTGCGCGCGATCTTCGAGCGGCACACGGCGCTGGTCGAACCGTTGTCGCTCGACGAGGCCTACCTGGACGTCACGACGACCCTCAGCGGCCTGCCGACGGCGACCGCGACCGCCGAGGCCATCCGGTCGGCGATCCGCGAGGAAACCGCGCTCACCGCCTCGGCCGGGGTGGCGCCGAACAAGTTCCTGGCCAAGATCGCGTCGGACTGGAACAAGCCGGACGGCCTGTTCGTGCTGCGTCCCCACCGGGTCGCCGCGTTCCTCGCGCCCCTGCCGGTCGGGCGCCTGCCGGGCGTGGGGAAGGTGATGGAGCGGCGCCTGTCGACCCTGGGCATCGCCACCGTCGGCCAGTTGCGCGCCCTGCCCCGCGCGGACCTGGAACGCGAGTTCGGCCGCTGGGGCGGACGCCTGCACGAGCTGGCGCACGGCATCGACGACCATCCGGTCGTGGCCGGCCGGCCGACCCTGCAGGTGTCCTGCGAGGACACCTTCGAGGTCGACCTGTACCTGTCGGAGCTCGAGCCGCACCTGCGCAGGCTCGCGGCCAAGGCGTGGGACGGCTACGTGCGCGAGCACGAACGCACCGGGCGCGTGGCGCGCACCGTCGTGCTCAAGCTCAAGACCAGCGACTTCCAGGTCGTGACGCGGAGCGTCACGCCGGACCGCCGGCCGGAGACGCCCGAAGCCCTGGCCGACATCGCCTGCGACCTGCGGGCCCGGGTCGGCCTGCCCTCGCGGACGCGCTACCGCCTGGCGGGCGTCGGCGTCGGTGGGTTCGTGGACGCGGCCAGCGCGGCCGCCCAGCCGGCGCTGTTCGCGGAGCCGGCCGAGGCCTAGCGCAGCGCGGCCTAGAAGTAGAGCCGCGCGGCGACCTGCAGCTGCAGGTCCACCTGCCGCGGAGCGAGCCCCTCCAGGCGCCGCTGCGCGCGCGTGCTGTCGATGCGCAGCAGTTCCGCCACGAGCCGCACGTGCTCCCGCGG
>CAMLHR010000041.1 GCA_946479915.1 uncultured Lysobacter sp. | reverse complement strand
ATGATCGAGGACGGCGACCGGGTCATGGTCTGCCTGTCCGGCGGCAAGGACAGCTACACGATGCTCGACGTCCTGCTGCAGCTGCAGCGCAAGGCGCCGGTGTCGTTCTCGCTCACCGCGGTGAACCTTGACCAGAAGCAGCCGGGCTTCCCCGCCCACGTGCTGCCGGACTACCTGCGATCGCTCGGCGTGGACTTCCACGTGCTGGAGCAGGACACGTATTCGGTGGTCACGCGCGTGGTGCCGGAAGGCAAGACGATGTGCTCGTTGTGCTCGCGGCTGCGCCGCGGCGCGCTGTACACCTTCGCGGCCGAGCGCGGGTTCACGAAGATCGCGCTCGGGCACCACCGGGACGACCTGGTCGCGACGTTCTTCCTCAACCTGTTCTTCCACGCCAAGCTCAGCGGCATGCCGCCGAAGCTGCTCAGCGACGACGGCAACCACGTGGTGATCCGTCCGCTGGCCTACGTGCGCGAGGACGACATCGCCGCGTATGCGGAGGCGAAGGCGTTCCCGATCATCCCGTGCAACCTCTGCGGCTCGCAGGAGAACCTGCAGCGCAAGCAGGTGAAGCGGATGCTGGCGCAGTGGGAGCGCGAGTCCCCCGGCCGCACCGAGACGATCGCGCGCGCGCTGGGCGACATCCGGCCATCCCAACTGTCGGATCCGAAACTGTTCGACTTCCTGTCGCTGGGCGCGCGAGGCGGCGCCCCCCTCCCCGATCTCCATGACTGGCTGGCCTGATGTTCTTTCGCAACCTGACGTTCTTCCGCTTTCCCGCCTCGCTCGACCTGTCCGACCTGGAATCCCGCCTCGCCGACCACGCGCTCAAGCCGGTCGGGCCGATGGACCTGTCCTCCAGCGGCTTCATCCCACCATTCGGCCGCGATGCGCAGGCGATGTCGCACGCGATCGGCGACGCGACCTGGGTGTCCGTCGGCCGCGAGGACCGGCTGTTGCCGGCCGCGGTCGTCAACGACCTGCTGCAGAAGAAGCTGGCGGAGATGGAGGAGCGCGAGGGCCGGCGTCCCGGCGGCCGTGCGCGCAAGCGGGTGAAGGAGGACCTGGTCCAGGAGCTGCTGCCGCGCGCGTTCGTCCGGCCCGGCCGCACCGACGCGATCGTCGACGTCGGGCACGGCCTCTGCGCGGTGGACACCTCCTCGCGCAAGCAGGCCGAGCACGTCGTGTCGCAGCTGCGCGAGGCGCTGGGCAGCTTCCCGGCGCTGCCGCTGAATGCGGAGGTCGCGCCGCGGTCCGTGCTCACCGGCTGGATCGCGGGCGAACCGCTGCCGGACGGCCTGTCGCTCGGCGACGAGTGCGAGCTCAAGGACGCGGCCGACCGGGGCGCGGTGGTGAAGGCGCAACGGCAGGAACTGCAGTCCGAGGAGATCGCGCGGCACCTGGAGGCGGGCAAGCAGGTCACGCGCCTGGCCCTCACGCTCGACGACCACGTGTCGTTCGTCCTCGGCGAGGACCTGGTGGTGCGCAAGTTCAAGTTGCTCGAGGGCGCCGTGGACTCGCTCGAATCCACCGAGCGCGACGACCTGCACGCCGAGCTCGATGCGCGCTTCGCGCTGATGTCGGGCGAACTCAAGCGGCTGTTCGCCGTGCTCGAACCCGCGCTGCGGATCGGGCGCGCGGACGCCTGACGCATCGTGCGTGACAGCTTTCCGCTGCGGCTCGACGACGGGCGCACGATCGAGGTCGCGCGCACCCGCCATCCGCGCGCCCGGCGCCTGCGGCTGTCGGTGGACGAGCGCGGCGCGCGGCTGACGCTTCCGCCGCGCGCGAGCCTCGCCAGCGGCGAGCGCTTCGCCATGGAACACCGGACGTGGCTGGCCGAGCAGCTGGCGCGCTTCGCGCCGGCCGTGGCGCAGGGCCTGGTGCCCGGCGAGACGGCGACGCTGCCGTTGCGTGGCGTGCAGGTGCCGCTGCTGTGGCGGACCGGACGGTACGCCTGCGTGCGCGCCGTCGAGGGCGGGGTGGAAGCCGTGCTGCCGCAGGGCGCGCCGCGGGCCGCGCTGGTCCGCGCGCTGCGCGACTACTACGAGGCCGAGGCGCGGGCCGATGCCGGTCGCTGGCTCGGCACCTACCTGGCCGGCCTCCCGCGACCGCCGCGCCGGCTGCGCTTCCGCCCGATGTCGTCGCAGTGGGGCTCGCTGGCTCCGGACGGGACCGTATCGTTGGACTTGTCGCTGGTGCTGGCGCGGCCCTCCGCGTTCGAGTACGTGCTCGTCCACGAGCTGTGCCACCTGGTGCACGCGGACCATTCCCGGGCCTTCTGGCGCGAGGTCGAGGCACGGTTCCCGGCATGGCGGGCCGAACGGGACTATTTCCATGCCCACGGCCGGGCCCTGAAGGCGGCGACCCGGGCGCTGATGGCCTGACGCCCGACCTGACGGGCCCGGCGTGACCGGCCCGCCTGCCGCCGAACGGTGGCCCGCACGCCGGGACGATCGCGTTACATTCAGGTGACCGGTGTCCCCCCGGTCGAGGAGCCAGCATGTATCCGTCCCCTTATGCGCTGCGCGCCCTCGCGGCCGGCGCACTGCTTTCCCTGTTGGTCGTCGCCTGCGGCGACCCGGCCGGCGACGCGGCCGCGGAAAGCGCGCTTGCCGCGGCCGGTGCCGAGGACGTCGTGATCGGCGAGGACGGCGAGACCATCAAGTACCGCACCGGCGACGGCGAAGTGACCATCACCGGCGGCAACGCCGCCACGCTTCCGGGCGACTTCCCGAAGGACGTCTACCTGCCCGCGGAGTTCGTGGTCGAGAGCACGCTGGCCATGAACCGGGACCTGTTCGTGGGCCTGGGCGTCGAGGAGGACGTGACCGTGCTGTACGGCGCCGCGCGCGAGGCGATGGCCGGCCAGGGCTGGACCGAGACGCTGGCCGCGCTGGAGAACAGCGAGAACGGCCTGCTCACCTTCGAGAAGGACGATCGCAGCGTGGTCGTGTCGTTCACCCGCGAATCAGACCGCACCAACATGGGCCTGCAGCTCACGCACCTGGCGCGTTGACCGCGCCGTCCAGGAGCGGGCGGATCGCGGCGGCGACCTCCGCCGGCTGCTCCATGTGCAGGTGGTGCCCGCCGGCGAGCCGCACCAGCCGTCCGTCCGGCGGCAGCGCCGCGCGCTCGCTGCGCAATGGTTCGGGAAAGTACGGCTGCGCGGGTTCGGCATAGACGGCGAGCACGGGGCAGCGGAGGTTGCGCAGCAGGTCGCGCACCTGGCCTTCGGTCATGCGCGTGGGGGTGCTGACGGTCAGCCTCTGGTCCGTCGACCACGCATGGCCCCCGTCGACCGCGCGCAGGCCGCGCTCGACCAGCAGCCGGGCCATCGGTTCGCCCAACCCGTTGGCCTGCATGCGCGCGCGCACCGCCGCGTCCACGTCCGGGAACACGCGCAACCGCTTGCCGCGCAGTGCGCGGCGTGCCGCCACCGCATCGCGCAGCCGTTGCGCGGTGTGGTCCTCGGCCTCGGCCAGGGCGCCCATCCCCTCGATCGCGACCAGGCGTTCCACCCGGTCGGGCGCCGCCGCAGCGACGAGGCAGCCGATCGACGCCCCCATCGAATGGCCCAGCACCGCGAACCTGTCCCAACGCAGCGCGTCGGCGGCGTCAAGGACGGCATGCACCGTGCCCGCCAGCGAATACTCCGCGCCGGGCGGCAGGTGGGCCGAGCGGCCGTGCCCGGGCAGGTCGAGGGCGACCAGGTCGAGGCCCGGCAGGCAGGGTGCGAGCGGGACGAAGCTGGCGGCGTTGTCGAGCCACCCGTGCAGCGCGAGCACGCGGCGCCCGCCCGCGCGCTCCCATCGCAGCGCGGCGAGTTCGCCGCCTTCGATCGCCAGGCGGCAATGGGTCGGCGTCACGGGGTCGCCCCCAGCGCGTCCCGCACGATGCCGGCCAGCGCGTCGGCGTGCGCGTCGCCCGCGTTGAGGCAGGGCACGTAGCGCAGCGCGCCGCCGCCGGACGCGGTGAACACGCCGGCGTCCTCGACCGCGATCTCCTCGAGCGTCTCCAGGCAGTCCACCGCGAAGCCGGGGCAGGCGACGTCCACGGTGCGCACCCCGTCGGCCGCCAGCCGGCACAGCACCTCGGCGGTGTCGGGCTGCAGCCAGCGCTCGCGGCCGAAGCGCGACTGGTACGCCAGCGTCCACGCCTCGCGGGGCAGGCGCAGCGCGCCGGCGATCGCGGCCGCGCTGGCCTCGCATTGCGCCGCGTAGGGGTCGCCCGCGGCGACGAGGCGCTCGGGGATGCCATGGAACGACAGCACCAGGTGGTCGCCCCGCCCGTGGGCCCTCCAGTGCGCGCGGAGCGTGCCCGCGACCGCGGCGACCCAGCGCGGGTCGAGGTGGTAGTCGGCGACGAGGCCGACGTCGGCGCCCTCGGCGCGCGCGGCCTCGACGACGTCGCCGACCGAGGCGGTCGTGGTCGTCGAGTACTGCGGATACAGCGGCAGGACGAGCACGCGTCCGGCGCCGCCGTCGCGCAGCCGTCGCAGGGCGTCGCGCAACGCGGGTTCGCCGTAGCGCATCGCGTGCAGCACCCGGAGGCCCGTGAGCCGCTGCTGCACCGCGTCGGCCAGCCGCGCCGTGTGCACGGCCAGGGGCGAGCCCCCGGGCAGCCACACCTGCGCGTACTTGCGCGCGACCCGGGCCGAACGCAGCGGCAGCACGAGGCCGTGCAGCAGGGGCCACCAGAACAGCCGGGGCAGTTGCACCACGCGCCGGTCGGACAGGAACTCGGCCAGGTAGCGGCGCACGGCCGCCGCGGTCGGCGCGGCGGGCGTGCCGAGGTTGACCAGCAGCACGGCGGTGTCGGCGGGGGGCGTCGCGGGCATCCGCATAGGATGACAGGGGCGCCCGGTGCCCGCGATCGGCCCGCGATTAGCCGCGATTCATCGGGACGGCGCCGCGGGCGCTACGCTTGCGCCACCGACCTTGCCGGAGCCCGCCATGTCCCTGCGAACCCTGCCCGCCCGCGTGCTGGCGTCCCTGCTGCTGGCCGCCGCCAGCTTCCACGCGTTCGCCGGCGCCGACGAGGACGACCTGGCGCGCAACGCGGTGCGCGTGCTCAACGAGATGCAGGTGATCCCGGAGTCCGCGATCCCGGACAAGCTGCTCGACGAGGCGCACGCGATCGCGGTGATCCCGGACGCGGTCAAGGCCGGCCTCATCATCGGCGGCCGCCGCGGCCACGGCCTGCTGTCGGTCAAGGCGCCGGACGGCAGCTGGTCGAACCCGTCGTTCATCACGCTCACCGGCGGAAGCATCGGCTTCCAGGCGGGCGTGCAGTCCGCCGACATCGTCCTGGTCTTCAGCAGCCCGCGCGGCCTGGAAAGCATCGTCAACGGCAAGCTGACCCTCGGCGCGGACGCGGGCGTCGCGGCGGGGCCGGTCGGCCGCCACGCGGCGGTCGCCACCGACGGCGCGATGAAGGCCGAGATCTGGTCGTGGTCGCGCGCGCGCGGCCTGTTCGCCGGCGTGGCGATCGACGGCGCGGTGCTGTCCATCGACGACGACGCGAACACCGCCGTCTACGGCGCGGGCACCACGCCCCGGATGATCTTCGAGGGACGCGCCGGCGGCACGCCGTCGAGCGCGGTCGCCGGGTTCACCACGACCCTGGAAGAGGCGACCGCCGCGGCCCGGTACGCGCGCGGCACCGGCGTGCAGCCGGCCGCCACCCCGGCCACCCCGCCCACCGGGACGGCGACGACCTCGCCGATCGGCACGCAGCCGGCGCAGCCGGGGACGTTCGAGCCGGTCCCGGACGACGAGGCCGCCAGCGACAATCCCGCGACGGTCGAGCCGCTGCCCTGAGGGCGGCGGCCCGTTCGCTGCGTTATCCTGACCCCCTTTCCACGCGGGACGGCACGGCATGGGCGGGTTGAGTCTCTGGCACTGGCTGATCGTGCTGGTCGTGGTCGTGCTGGTCTTCGGCACGCGCCGCCTGCGCAACGTCGGGCACGACCTGGGCGAAGCCGTGAAGGGCTTCCGCAAGGGCATGCGCGACGAGTCCGCGGACGACGACAAGGCGGACGGCGACGGCGACGGCGGGCCGCGCTGACGCCGCCGCTGGCGGTCCGGCCCTTCGATGTTCGACATCGGCTTCGGCGAGCTGCTGCTGGTGGCGCTGGTGGCGCTGCTGGTGCTGGGACCCGAGCGCCTGCCGCGCGCCGCGCGGTTCGCCGGCCTCTGGGTGCGCCGCGCCCGCGCGCAATGGCATTCGGTGAAGGCGGAACTCGAGCGCGACCTGGCGGCCGAGGAACTGCAGCGCAGCCTGCGCGAGGGCCGCGACGCATTGCGCCGGACCGGCGAGGAACTCCGCGACGATCTCGACGTGCGCGAACGCACGGCGCGCGACGGGGACCGGCGCGATGACCGCGACTGACCCCGGCGTGCCCGGCGCACCGCGCCTCGTGGACCACCTGGTCGAGCTGCGGTCGCGCCTGCTGCGCGGCGTCACCGGCCTGCTGCTCGTCTTCGTCGGCCTGCTGCCGTTCGCCAACCGCCTGTACGGCTGGCTGGCCCAGCCGCTGCTGGACAAGCTGCCCGAGGGCGGCCAGCTGATCGCGGTCGAGGTCGCCTCGCCGTTCTTCGCGCCGATCAAGCTCGCGTTCTTCCTTGCCCTGGTCGTCGCGATGCCGTGGCTGCTGTACCAGTTGTGGGCCTTCGTCGCGCCCGGCCTGTACCGCCGCGAGAAGGCGCTGGCGATGCCGCTGCTCGGCTCGGCGCTGGTGCTGTTCTATGTCGGCTGCGCGTTCGCGTTCTACGTGGTGCTGCCCGCCGTGTTCGCGTTCCTGGCATCGGTGACGCCGGACGGCGTCGCGATGATGACCGACATCAACGCGTACCTGGACTTCGTGCTGGTGGTGTTCCTCGCGTTCGGCCTCAGCTTCGAGCTCCCCGTGGCACTGGTGATCCTGGTGCTGCTCGGCTGGGTGACGCCGGCGCAGCTGCGGGAGGCGCGCGGCTACGCGATCGTGGGCATCTTCGTCATCGCGGCGATCGTGACGCCGCCGGACGTGGTGTCGCAGTTGATGCTGGCGATCCCGATGGTGCTGCTGTACGAGATCGGGATCCTGGTCGCCTCGGCGCTGTCGCGGCGCTAGGCCTCGAACCCGGCGTCCGGCGCGGCCGGCGTGGCCGCGGGCGGCGCGCCCTCGAACGTGTCGCGCCACGCCAGGTAGGCCGCGCCCACCAGGACCACCAGCAGCGCGGAGCCGAACATCAGCCCGAGCGCGAGGGTGACCGCGACGCCGAGGAACGGGTGGATCGCGGTGGTCACCAGCGACACCAGCATCAGCAGCAGCGCGAACAGCAGGGTCGCGACGATCATCGCCACCACCAGCAGGATGCCGGCCAGCAGGTTGGCGCCGATGTTGCGGAAGGACGCCTTGAGGCTGCCGCCCACCGACTCGCCGACCGCCGTGCCGAGGAAGAGGATCGACGGCACCGAGAACAGCAGCACGGCATAGCCGACGTAGTTCACCAGCAACTGCAGCAGGAACATCAGCAGGCTCGTGTCCGGTTGCGCCAGCGTCCGCGGGTCGGCGCCGGAGAGCAGGCCGCGCATCATCTCCACGTACGCGTCGATGTATTCACGGCCGCCCGACAGCATGACGAGCGTGCCGCCGACGGCCTGGATGAGCAGCATCAGCAGGCCGATCGACGCGAGCCGGCCGGCCTTGCCGGACCGGAACGGGTGGTACACCGCGAGCGCGCCGGGCCTGCGGCCGGCCTCGGTCTCGCGGATGACGTGCATCAGCCCGCCCACGAGGAACGGGAGCAGCACGGAGATCGCGAGCACCATCAGCAGGAGGAACGGCCACAACGCCCCCATCACCGCGCCCAGGTCCGCCTCGTCGCCGGCGCCGCCGGGCAGCGACGCAATCATCGGCACGATGACGAGCAGGCCCACCGCGTAGAGGGACACCAGCACCAGTGCCGCGGCGCCGAACACGCCGCGCGGGTTGCGCCCGCCCAGGTCGATGGACTGCTTGAACCAGGCCAGGCCCTGGCCGATGGGCAGCGAGCGGATCTCCATGCGTTCCTCCGGTGGCGTGCGCTCAGCGCGGCTGCGAGGCCCGCGCGACGGCGACGAAGCGACGCAGCAGCCGTCGCGCGTGCGGTGTCGCGGTGATGGTACGCGACATTTCCACGGGGTCGCGGCCCTCCGCGCGCAACGCATCGGCGCGCGCGGCCACGTAGCCGCGCATGTGCGCCGCGCAGAATTCCGGGTGGAACAGCACGCCCCAGGTGGCCGCGCCCCAGC
>CAMLHR010000040.1 GCA_946479915.1 uncultured Lysobacter sp. | reverse complement strand
AACCTCGATGGCGACACCTTGCTCGTCCTGGACGCGACTCTCGAGGCGCGCGTCCCGAACGTCGCGACCGAGGACGACGGGTTCGACGTGCAGGTTCCGACGCCGGTGCTGCTGGCAGGCGGTGGCCTGCTCGTCCTTGCCCTCGCCTCGGCACTCGCCAGTCCCACCTGGGCGCAGTCCGGCGCGGAGGCGTCGCCGGCGCCCGCGACATCCCCGTCCACAGCCCTGCCCTTCACCGTCCGCGACATCCGCGTCGACGGCCTGCAGCGAATCTCCGCGGGCACGGTGTTCACCTACCTGCCGGTCGAGCGCGGCGACGTGCTCGACGACACCGCCGCCGCGGAGGCCATCCGCGCGCTGTACCGGACCGGGTTCTTCGAGGACGTGCGCCTGGACCGCCAGGGCGACATCCTGGTCGTGACCGTCACCGAGCGCCCGGCGATCAACCGGCTGTCGATCAGCGGCAACAAGGACCTCCAGACCGAGGACCTGCTGACCAACCTGGCGGACATCGGCATCGCCGAGGGCCAGACCTTCGACCGCCTCGCGCTCGACCGCGTCACGCTCGAGCTGACCCGCGCCTACAACAACCGCGGCAAGTACAACGCGACCATCACCCCGACGGTCAACCGGCTGGACCGCAACCGCGTGGACGTGTCGATCGTCATCGACGAGGGCGACGCCGCGCGCATCCGCCACATCAACATCGTCGGCAACGACACGTACGAGGACGAGGCCATCCTCGACCGCTGGGAGCTGGCCGAGAGCAACTGGCTGTCCTGGTACCGCCGCGACGACCAGTACTCGCGCGAGAAGCTGGCCGGCGACATCGAGGAGCTGAACAACTACTACCTCGACCGCGGCTACGTCGACTTCAGCATCGACTCCACGCAGGTCGCGATCAGCCCCGACAAGCAGGACATGTACATCACCGCCGGCGTGACCGAGGGCGAGGTCTACAGCGTCTCGGAGGTCACGGTCACCGGCGACACGGTGCTGCCGAAGGAGCGGATCGAGAACCTGCTGCTGGTGCGCGAGGGGCAGACGTTCTCGCGCGCCCTGCTCGAGGTGAGCTCCGACGCCATCATCGCCACGCTCGGCAACATCGGCTACGCGTTCGCGCGGGTGAACCCCATCCCGGACATCGACCGCGAGGCGAACACCGTCGCGATCAACATGCAGGTCATCCCGGGCCCGCGCGTCAACGTCCGCCGCATCGTGTTCAAGGGCAACACCCGCACCGCGGACGAGGTGCTGCGCCGCGAGATGCGCCAGTTCGAGGGCGCGTGGTACTCGCAGGCCGCGATCGACCGCTCCAAGATCCGCCTGCAGCGCCTGGGCTACTTCGAGTCCGTCGAGGTCGAGACGCCCGAGGTCCCCGGCAGCCCGGACATGGTCGACGTGGTGTTCAACGTCAAGGAGACCACCTCCGGCAGCTTCACGTTCGGCCTGGGCTTCTCGCAGCTCACCGGCCTGACCACCTCGATCCAGCTCTCGCAGTCCAACTTCCTGGGCAGCGGCAACCAGGTGTCCGTGGCCGCGCAGCGCAACGACTACGTGCAGCGCTACGACTTCTCCTTCGTCAACCCGTACTTCACCGACGAGGGCATGTCGCTCGGCTACAACCTGTGGTGGCGCGAGCTCGACAACTCCGACTTCAACATCGCCAGCTACGCCAGCACCAGCGGCGCGGCGCAGGTGGTCCTCGGCCTGCCGATCAGCGAGACCAACTCGGTCTCCGCTCTGTTCGGCATCGACAGCAACCAGATCCTGACCTACCCGGGCGCCACGCCCGAGCCGATCATCGACTACATCAAGGCGCTGGACACGCGCACGTTCCACGCCTGGCGCACGCAGCTGGCCTGGGCCAGCGACACGCGCAACGACTTCTTCGCGCCGACGCGCGGCACCTACCAGCGGGTGTCGGCCGAGATCGCGCTGCCCGGCTCGACGGTCGAGTACTACAAGCTCAACTACGAGTTCTCCAAGTACTGGCCCATCAGCCGCGCGCTCGTGCTCAACACGCGCGCGGAGATCGGCTACGGCGACAGCTACGGCGACGCCGTCGTGCGCAACCTCTGCTTCACCGCCGGCAGCTTCGTGGACGACGACGGCGACGAAGAGACGCCGGACATCTTCGTGCCCGGCGCGCCCCCGAGCGACCCGTGCCTGGCGTCCTCGCCGGACTACGTCAAGACCGTCACCGCCGACGGCCTGCCGTTCTTCGAGAACTTCTACGCCGGTGGCGTCCGTTCGATCCGCGGCTTCCGCGACAACACGGTCGGCCCGCGCGCCACCGCGATCGGCAGCGAAGGCTTCGGCCAGCCGCTGGGCGGCGCGCTGAAGACCACCGGGTCCGTCGAGCTGTTCTTCCCGACCCTGCTCGACTCGCCGGCGGCGCGGGTCTCGGCGTTCGTGGACTTCGGCAGCGTGTTCGCGGACGTCGATTCCTTCGACGCGGGCAAGCTGCGCGCCTCCACAGGCGTGGCGCTGTTGTGGCGCGCGCCGGTCGGCCCGATCTCGATCAGCTACGCGTTCCCGCTGGTCACCGAGCCGGGCGACCAGACCGAGCGCCTGCAGTTCACCTTCGGCGGCGCGTTCTAGCGCATGCACGCCGCGGGCGCGCTCGCCGAGCGCTTCGGGCTGGCGCTGCGCGGCGACCCGGACGCGGTGGTCGAAGGGGTCGCGACGCTGGCGTCGGCCGGCCCGGCCCAGCTCGCGTTCCTCGCCAACCCGCGCTACCGCGCGCAACTCGCGGAGAGCGCGGCCGGCGTCGTCGTCCTACGCGAGTCGGATGTGGACGCCTGGGCGGGCACCGCGCTCGTCGCCGCCGATCCGTACGCGGCGTTCGCGAAGATCGCGGCGTTGTTCGAGACGCCGCCCGCCCGGTCGCCGGGCATCCACCCGCAGGCGGTCGTCGATCCCGCCGCGACCATCGACCCCGGCGCGACCATCGGCCCGTTCACGACCATCGGCGCGCGCACGCGCGTCGAGGCCGGCGCGGTGGTCGGCCCCGGCTGCGTGATCGGCGAGGACTGCGTCGTCGGCGAGGGCAGCGAACTCGTCGCGCGCGTCACCCTGGTGGTGCGCGTGCGCCTGGGCCGCCGCGTGCGGATCCATCCCGGCGCAGTGCTGGGCGCCGACGGCTTCGGCCTGGCGATGGACGCCGGCCGCTGGCTCAAGGTGCCGCAACTCGGCGGCGTGGTCGTCGGGGACGACTGCGAGATCGGGGCCAACACCACCATCGACCGCGGCGCGCTCGAGGACACCGTGCTCGAGGAGGACGTGCGCCTGGACAACCTGATCCAGGTCGGCCACAACGCGCGCATCGGCGCGCACACGGCGATGGCCGGCTGCGCGGCCGTGGCCGGCAGCGCGCGCATCGGGCGCTACTGCCTGGTGGGCGGCGGCGCCGGCATCCTGGGCCACCTGGAGGTCTGCGACCGCGTCGTGGTGACCGCGATGACCCTGGTCACGCACTCCATCCGCGAGCCCGGCGAGTACTCATCGGGCACCCCGCTGATGGACAATCGCAGCTGGCGGCGCAACGCGGCCCGCTTCCGACAGCTCGACGCCCTCGCACGGCGCGTGCGGGCGCGCGACACGGACTGAGGCAAGGCATGACATGAACGACATCAAGCTCCCGGTGGACGTCCCGACGATCCAGAAGCTCCTTCCGCACCGCTACCCCTTCCTGCTCGTGGACCGGGTGGTCGAGGTCGAGCCGCACAAGCGCGTGCTCGCCTACAAGAACGTCACCGGCAACGAGAACTTCTTCAACGGCCACTTCCCCGGCCACCCGGTGATGCCCGGCGTGCTGGTGCTCGAGGCGCTGGCGCAGGCCGGGGGCCTGCTGACCCAGCTCTCGCACTGCATGGACGGGGCCGGCGTCGCCGACGGCAAGATCTACTATCTGGTGAAGATCGACGGCGCGAAGTTCTCGCGCATGGTGGTGCCGGGCGACCGGCTGGACCTGGAGGTGACGCTCAAGCGCACCATCCGAAACATGGCGCTGTTCGAGGGCCAGGCCAGCGTGGACGGGCAGAAGGTCGCCTGCGCCGAGATCCTCTGCGCCGAGGTCGACAAGGACTGATGGCCGGGCCGATGATCCATCCCACGGCCGTGGTCGACCCGGGCGCCCGCCTGGGCGCCGGCGTGCGGGTGGATGCGTTCAGCCTGGTCGGCCCCGGGGTCGAGGTCGGCGACGGCACCTGGATCGGCCCGCACTGCACGGTCACCGGCCCGACCCGCATCGGGCGCGACAACCAGTTCCACGGCCATGCCGCGATCGGCGGGCAGGCACAGGACAAGAAGTACGGCGGCGAACGCGCCGAGCTGGTGATCGGCGACCGCAACCAGGTGCGCGAGTTCGCCACCATCAACCGCGGCACCGCGGGCGGCGGCGGCACCACGCGGATCGGCGACGACAACTGGCTGCTCGCCTACACCCACGTCGCGCACGACTGCAGCGTCGGCAACCACTGCATCTTCTCCAACAACGCCACGCTCGCCGGGCACGTGCAGGTCGGCGACCACGTGATCCTCGGCGGCTTCGCGGGGATCCACCAGTTCTGCCGGATCGGCGCGCACGCGTTCATCGGCATGGGCGCCTTCGTCAACGGCGACGTGCCGCCCTTCGTGATGGTCGCGCAGGAAGGCTACGGCCGCCCGCGCGGCATCAATGCCGAGGGGCTGCGCCGTCGCGGCTTCGACAGCGGCCGGATCAGCGCGATCAAGCGCGCCTACCGGACCCTGTACGTCTCGGGCGACCCGTTGGAGGAAGCCCGTGGCAAGCTGGCGGAACTGGCCCGCGACAGCGAGGACGTGGCGGCGCTCCTGGCGTTCGTCGACAGCGCCGAGCGCCCGCTGCTGCGCTGAGCGGCCGCGCAGGGGGACGTGGATTTGGAGATGGACGACAGGCCGTTGCGCGTCGCGCTCGTCGCCGGCGAGGCTTCCGGCGACCTGCTCGGCGCCGCGCTGGTCGCGGACCTGGCGCGACGCCTGCCGGGCGCCCGGTTCGCCGGCGTCGGCGGCGACGCCATGCGCGCGGCCGGCCTGGAGGCCTGGCACGACAGTTCCGAGCTCGCGGTCATGGGCCTGGCGGAGGTGTTGCGGCACCTGCCGCGCCTGCTCCGGCTGCGCCGCGGCCTCCGCGCGCGGCTGCTGGACTGGCGGCCGGACGTGTTCGTCGGGATCGACGCGCCGGACTTCAACCTCGGGCTGGAGCGGCAGCTCAAGCGCCGCGGCATCCCCACGGTCCACTACGTGAGCCCGTCCGTCTGGGCCTGGCGCGCGTCGCGCGCGGCGAAGATCGGGCAGAGCGCGGACCGCGTCCTGTGCCTGTTCCCGATGGAACCCCCCATCTACGCGGCGCACGGCGTCGAGGCCGCGTTCGTCGGCCACCCGATGGCCGACGAGATGCCGCTCGACCCGGACCGCGCCGCGGCGCGGTCGCGCTTCGGGCTGCCGATGCACGCGCCCGTCCTGGCAGTGCTGCCGGGCAGCCGGCTGGGCGAGGTGGAGCGCATGGGCCCGGTGTTCCTCGCGGCGGTCGACCGCGCACGCGCCAGCCTGCCCGGCCTGCAGGTGCTGCTGCCGGCCGCCAACGCCGGCTGCCGCGCCCTCCTCGAGCAGCAGCTCGCCGGGCAGGACGCCACGGCCGTGCACCTGCTCGACGGCCAGGCCCGCGAGGCAATGGTCGCCGCGGACGTCGTGCTGCTCGCGTCCGGCACCGCGGCGCTGGAAGGCCTGTTCGCGAAGCGCCCGATGGTCGTCGGCCACCGGATCGCGCCGCTCACCCACGCGCTGGTGCGCCGGTTGGGCCTGCTGAAGTCTCGTTTCGTCAGCCTGCCCAACGTGCTCGCCGGCGAGGCGCTGGTTCCGGAACTGCTGCAGGACGACTGCACCCCGGGAAAGCTGGCCGACGCCGTGCTGCACTGGTTCGACCAGCCCGAGGCGGTCGCCGCGCTGCGGCCGCGCTTCCGCGCGATCCACGAGACGTTGCGGCGGGACGCCTCGGCGCGCGCTGCCGAGCAAGTGGTCGACGTGTTGGGGACGCGCGCATGAGCGCGCGTATCGCCGGCATCGACGAGGCGGGCCGCGGCCCGCTCGCCGGCCCGGTCGTGGTCGCCGCGGTGGTGTTCGACCCCGCGCGCCCGCGCATCAACGGCCTGGCCGACTCCAAGCAACTGTGCGCCGCGCGGCGCGAGCAGCTGTACGAGCGCATCGTCGCGCGCGCGCTCGCCTGGCACGTCGTGTTCGTGGACGTCGAGGAGATCGACCGCATCAACATCTTCCACGCGACGATGGCCGGCATGCGCCGCGCGCTGGAGGGCGTGGCGCACGTGGCCGACCTTGCGCGCATCGACGGCAACGCCCTGCCGCGCGAACTGCCCTGCCCCGCGGAGGCCTGGGTCGGCGGCGACGCGCGCGACCGCTCGATCATGGCCGCGTCCATCCTGGCCAAGGTCAGCCGCGACCGGCACATGGTCGCGCTGCACGAGCGTTGGCCGGGCTACGGGTTCGACGAACACAAGGGCTACGCCACCCCGGCGCACCGCGAGGCGCTCATGCGCCTCGGTCCCTGCCCCGTGCACCGGCGCAGCTTCGCGCCCGTGCGCGACGGGCAGCTCGCCCTCGACCTGGCGATGGCGTGATGTCGGGCCGCTTCGTCCACCTCCACCTGCACAGCGAGTACTCGCTGGCGGACTCGACCATCCGCATCGACGAGCTGGTCGCGCGCTGCGCCGACCTGGGCCAGCCGGCGGTGGCGGTCACCGACCTGGACAACCTGTTCGCGCTGGTGAAGTTCCAGCGGGCCGCGGAGGCCGCCGGCATCAAGCCGATCGCCGGCGCCGACGTGCGCATCGCCGAAGGCGACGAGCCTCCCGCGATCCTGACGCTGCTGTGCCGCGACCACGACGGCTACCTCGCGCTGTCGCGCCTGCTCACGCGCATGTGGATGGAAGGCCACCGCACCGACGGCCCGGTCATCCGCCCGGACTGGCTGCGCACGGACAACGCCGGCCTGTTCGCGCTCGCCGGCCGCCACAGCCCCGCGGGCCAGCTCGCCGCCGCCGGCCGCCACGACCTCGCCGGGCAGTGGCTGGCCGACTGGCAGCGCGCCACCGGCGAGCGGCTGCACCTGGAGCTGGTGCGCACCGGCCGCGAAGGCGAGGACGCGTTCAACGCATTCGCGCTGGCCGCGGCGGCCGAACGCGGCATCCCCGTCGTGGCGAGCAACGACGTGCGCTTCCTCGACGCCGACGGCTACGAGGCGCACGAGGCGCGGGTGTGCATCGCGTCCGGCCGCGTGCTCGACGACCCGCGCCGCCCGCGCGACTACAGCCCGGAGCAGTTCCTCAAGCCGGCCGAGGCCATGGACGCGCTGTTCCGCGACGCGCCCGATGCGATCGACAACACCCTCGCGCTGGCCACGCGTTGCAACTTCGAGCTTTCGCTCGGCACCTACCACTTGCCCGCGTTCCCGGTCCCGTCGGACGAGACGCTCGACAGCTGGATCCGCAGCCAGTCGCGCGCGGGCCTGGCGAAGCGCCTGGAGCGCAACCCGCTCGCGCCGGGCCACGATCGCGCGTCCTACGAGGCGCGCCTGGAGCGCGAGCTCGACGTCATCGTGCAGATGGGGTTCCCCGGCTACTTCCTGATCGTCGCGGACTTCATCAACTGGGCGAAGGACCACGGGATCCCTGTCGGCCCGGGCCGCGGCTCCGGCGCGGGCTCGCTGGTCGCGTGGGCGCTGGGCATCACCGACCTCGATCCCCTGCCCTACGACCTGCTGTTCGAGCGCTTCCTCAATCCCGAGCGCGTGTCGATGCCGGACTTCGACATCGACTTCTGCATGGACCGGCGCGACGAGGTGATCGACTACGTCGCCGGCAAGTACGGCCGCGATCGCGTCAGCCAGATCATCACCTACGGCACCATGGCCGCGAAGGCGGTGGTGCGCGACGCCGGACGCGTGCTCGGCCATCCCTACGGCTTCGTGGACGGCATCGCCAAGCTGGTGCCGATGACGCTCGGCATCTCGCTGTCCGACGCGCTCGGGCGCACCGACAAGTCGCGCCAGGACGACAACTGGCGCTCGGACGAGCTGATCCAGCGCTACCGCGACGAGGAGGACGTCCGCGACCTCATCGACCTGGCGCTCGAGCTCGAGGACCTGACGCGCAACGCCGGCAAGCACGCCGGCGGCGTGGTCATCGCGCCCGAGCCGCTGTCCGCGTTCTGCCCGCTGTTCGCCGAACACGACGGCCAGGGCGCCGGCCGCAACCCGGTGACGCAGTTCGACAAGGACGACGTCGA
>CAMLHR010000039.1 GCA_946479915.1 uncultured Lysobacter sp. | reverse complement strand
GATCCGATTGCTTCTGAGTTTGGCCGAGTCTTTGAGGAGCAAAACCTCGGTATTCCGTTTGAAGAAGCGCTTAACAACCTGACCGAGCGGGTGCCCAACCTCGACTTGAAGTTCTTCGTGACCGCCGTGATTTTGCAGCGTCAGACCGGCGGTGACTTGGCCGAAATCCTCGACAAAATCGGCTATATCATCCGCGAGCGCTTCAAGATTTGGGGCCAAGTCCAAGCACTCACAGGCGAAGGCCGTTTGTCGGGCATCGTGCTCTTGGCGTTGCCGCCGGTGCTGTTCGTAACAATGTACCGGCTCAATCCCGGCTACGTGATGATGCTGTTTGATGACCCGATGGGCAAGCAAATGCTCGCCGCGGCGGGCATCACCCTGCTGGCCTATGCGTTCTTCACCACCGAAACGCCCTCGCCCGCCGGTTGGGCGCTGCTGCTGTTCGCCGTGGCCGCCGCCGGTGGCGCGGCCATGAACCTGGGCTGGCAATGGCAGCGCCGTCCGCTGCCGGTCCCGCTGATGCTCGTGCACGCGGCCCTGGCCATCGTGGCGTTCGGCTGCCTGTTCGTGGCGGCGTTTTGAGGCCGGGGTTCGGCGCGACGGTCGCGCTGGGCCTGTCCTGCCTTCTCGCCGCGTCCGCGGTCAACGGCGCCGAACCGGTCGAACTGGAGACCGTCGAGGTCGTCGGCGCCCGTCGCGCGCTGCCGACGCTTCCGGGCGCCGTCGGCGTCGTGGACGGCGAGACGCTGCGCGAGGGCCAGCGCCAGGTCAGCCTGGCCGAGCCCCTGGCACGCGTGCCCGGCGTGCTGGCACAGGCGCGCAACAATTTCGCGCAGGACGTGCAGGTGCAGAGCCGCGGCTTCGGCGCGCGCAGCACGTTCGGCATCCGCGGATTGCAGCTGGTCGTGGACGGGATCCCGGCGAGCGCCATCGACGGCCAGGGCCAGGCCGCGAACTTCCCGCTCGACACCCTCGACCGCATCGAGGTCCTGCGCGGGCCGCTCGCCCTGCAGTACGGGAACGCGGCGGGCGGTGCGATCGTCGGGCACAGCGAACTCGACGGCGAACGGGCGGCGCGCTGGCAGGCGTGGGCCGGCGGCCATGACAGCCAGCGCGCCACCGTGCGCCTGGACGGGGGCAACGGCGACGACCCGGCGGACGACACCTGGCGCTGGCGCGTGCACGGCAGCCACTTCCGCACCAGGGGTGCGCGGCCGCACAACGCCGCCGAGCGCACCCAGGCGGGCCTGGTCGCGCGCTGGGACCCGCGGCCGGGCCATGCCTTGCGCCTGGTGGCCGACAGCCTGGTGCAGCCGTGGACCGAGGACCCGCTCGGCCTGACGCGCGAGCAGTGGGAACGCGACCCCCATGGAACGTCGCCCGTCGCGCTGCGCTTCGACACGCGCAAGCGCATCGCCAACCACCAGGCGGGCGCACGCTGGACCTGGCAGCACGCCGACACCGGCGAAACCTGGGTGTCCGCCCATGGCATCGCGCGCGACATCGTCCAGTTCCTGTCGATCGCGCCGGCCGGACAGGCCGCGCCGACGAGCGCCGGCGGCGTCATCGACCTGGCCCGCGATTCGACGGGCATCTCCCTCGGGCACCGGCTCGAACGCGAGGGCGTCGGCGTGTCCTTCGGCGTGGACGCCGGCTGGCTCGACGAGGCGCGGCGCGGCTACGAGAACTTCGTCCCGTCGTCGGATGGCGGCGAGCGCGTCGGCGTGCGCGGCCGGCTGCGCCGCGACGAGGACAACCGGATCCGCTCCATCGAGGCCTGGGCCGTCGGTGACTGGTCTCCTGCCGAGCACTGGACGTTGCTCGCGGGCGCACGCCACGGCCGGCTCGCGCTCGCGTCCGACGACCATTACGTCGCGCCCGGCAACGGCGACGACAGCGGCCGGCGCACCTTCGCCGAGACCGCCTGGTCGCTCGGCGTGGCGCGCGCGTTCGCCTCGGGCGAAGTGTTCGCCAGCGTGGGCAGCGGTTTCGAGACGCCGACCATGACCGAGCTCGCGTACCGAGCGGACGGCGCCTCCGGCTTCAACCAGGCGCTGGACCCCGCGCGCTTCGACAGCGCCGAGGTCGGGACACGCTGGCGGCGCGACCGGCTGGACGCGAGCCTGGCGGCCTACGTCATCGAAGGGCGCGACGAGATCCTCCCCGCCTTCGCGTCCGGCGGCCGCACGAGCTACGCGAACGCGGCGCGGACGCGGCGCAGCGGCGTCGAGGCGAGCCTCGGCGGCGATGCCGGCGAACACTGGTCCTGGCTGCTCGTGGGCAACTGGATCGACGCGCGCTTCGCGCAAGGCCTGTTCGACGGCAACCGGATCCCGGGCATCCCCGCCGCGCACGGGTTCGCGGAGCTCGCCTGGCACGACGCGGCCGACGACCTGGCCGTCGCGCTCGAGGCGCAGGCGCGCGACGCCGTCCCGGTGGACGACGCGAACAGCGACGCGGCACCGGGCCACGTCCGCGTGGCGCTCGTGCTGCGCTGGCGCGGCCCGGATCGCCCCGGCTGGCACGGTTTCCTGCGGATCGACAACCTGTTCGACGGGGACCACGTCGGCTCGGTGATCGTCAACGACTTCAACGGCCGCCACTTCGAACCGGCGCCGCCGCGCGGCATCGTGCTCGGGGTCGGCTGGACCGGCGGCGACTGAGCGGCGCAGGATCGGCCGATGCCCAAGCCACATCCCGCCGCCGGACAGCCCAGCCTGCGCGAGCGCTTCGACGCGCTGCGCAACCTGCCGCCGTTCCTCCGCCAGGTCTGGGCGACGAGCCCGGGCCTGACCGTGATGTCGCTCGGCCTGCGCCTGGTTCGCGCGTTGCTGCCCGTGCTGGTCCTGTACGTCGGCAAGCTGATCATCGACGAGGTCGTGCGGCTGGCCGGCCTCGGCCCGGGGTTCGACGGCATCGGCGACGCGTGGCGCAGCGGCATGCTCGATCCGCTGGCGCGCCTGCTCGCGATCGAACTCGCGCTCGCGGTGCTGTCGGACCTGCTGGGCCGGCTGGTGTCCTATGCCGACAGCACGCTCTCGGAACTGTTCACCAACGCCACCAGCGTCCGGTTGATGGAGCACGCCGCGACGCTCGACCTGGAGGACTTCGAGGACCCGGAGCTGCAGGACAAGCTCGACCGCGCGCGCCGCCAGACCATGGGCCGCATGAACCTGATGGGCATGCTGTTCGGCCAGGTGCAGGACGCGATCACGGTCGTCGCCTTCGCCGCCGGGCTGCTGGTCTACGCGCCCTGGCTCATCGTGCTGCTCGCGGTAGCGCTCGTGCCGGCGTTCGTGGGCGAATCGCACTTCAACGCGCTCAACTACTCGCTCAACTTCGCCTGGACGCCGGAACGCCGGCAGCTCGAATACGTGCGCCAGATGGGCGCGAGCGTCGAGACCGCGAAGGAGGTCAAGATTTTCGGCCTGCACGCGTTCCTGGTCGAACGCTACCGTGCGCTGGCTGACGGGTTCTTCCGCGCCAACCGCGCCCTCGCCCGCCGCCGCGCGTTCTGGGGCACGCTGCTCGCCGCGCTCGGCACGCTGGGCTACTACGCGGCCTACGCCTACATCGCCTGGCGCACGGTGCGCGGCGACTTCACCATCGGCGACCTGACCTTCCTCGCCGGCAGCTTCCGCCGGCTCCGGCAGCTGCTCGAGGGCCTGCTCGTGGGCTTCTCGCAGGTGGCGGGACAGGCGCTGTACCTGGACGACCTGTTCTCGTTCTTCGAGATCGAGCCGGAGATCGTCTCGAAGCCGGACGCCGCGCCCATCCCGCGCCCGATCGAGCGCGGCTTCGCCTTCGAGGGCGTGGGGTTCCGCTATCCGGACGCGGAACGCTGGGCCGTGCGCGACCTCGACTTCGAGTTGCGCGCGGGCGAGGTGCTGGCGCTCGTCGGCGAGAACGGCGCGGGCAAGACCACGCTGGTGAAGCTGCTGGCGCGCCTGTATGACCCGGACGAGGGCCGGATCCTGCTCGACGGGCGCGACCTGCGCGACTACGACCTGGACGACCTGCGCGCGAACGTGGGCGTCATCTTCCAGGACTTCGTGCGCTACCACCTGACCGCCGGCGAGAACATCGGTGTCGGCCGGATCGACGCGATGGACGACGAGGCGCGGGTCCGCGAGGCCGCGCGCCGCGCGATGGCCGACGAGGTCGTGGACGCCCTGCCCCAGGGGTACCGCCAGGTGATCGGTCGCCGCTTCCGCACCGGCGTGGACCTGTCGGGGGGACAATGGCAGAAGATCGCCATCGCCCGGGCCTACATGCGCGACGCACAGGTCATGATCCTCGACGAACCCACCGCCGCGCTGGACGCGCGCAGCGAGTTCGAGGTGTTCCAGCGGTTCAAGGAACTGTCCGAGGACAAGACGGCGGTGCTGATCTCGCACCGCTTCTCCAGCGTGCGCATGGCGGACCGGATCCTGGTGCTGCACGAGGGGCGCCTGGAGGCGTCCGGGACCCATGCATCATTGCTCGCCGAGGGCGGCCGCTACGCCGAGCTGTTCGAGTTGCAGGCCGCCGGTTACCGATAGGAGACGGACCATGTCGTTGCTGCCACGTATCGCCTTCCTGCTGCTGGCGCCGTCGCTCGCGGCCTGCGCCCAGGACGAGCCGTCCGTGCGTGCACCCGATGCCGCGCCGCCGGATGCAGCCGCGCCCCGCGCGATGCAGGTCACGACGATCGCCACCGGCTTCGAGCATCCGTGGTCGGTCGCGCTGCTGCCTGGCGGCGGATTCCTGGTCACGGAACGTCCAGGCCGGCTGGTGCACGTCGCGGCCGACGGCACCGTGTCGGCGCCCATCCCCGGGGTGCCGGAGGTGTTCGCCGAAGGCCAGGGCGGGCTGCTCGACGTCGCGCTCGCGCCGGACTTCGCCGCGTCGCGGCGCATCTACCTGACGTATGCCGAACCCGGCGCCGACGGCACCGCCGGCACCGCGGCGGGACGCGGAGTGCTCGTGCGCGAAGGCGACGCCTACCGGCTCGAAGGGTTCGAGCGCATCTACCAGCAGCAACCGAAGGTCAGGGGCGGCGCCCATTTCGGTTCCCGCCTCGCCTTCGACGGGAACGGCCACGTCTTCATCAGCCAGGGCGAACGCAACCGCTTCACCGTCGCGCAGGACCTCGACGGATTGCTGGGCAAGCTGGTGCGCCTCGAGCTGGACGGCGACGTCCCCGCGGACAACCCGTTCGCCGGCCGCGACGGCGCGCGCCCGGAAACCTGGAGCTACGGCCACCGCAACATGCAGGGCCTGGCGGTCGATCCGCGCACGGGCACGCTGTGGGCGAGCGAGCATGGGCCGCGCGGCGGCGACGAGCTCAACCTGCCGACGCCCGGCGCGAACTTCGGCTGGCCGCTGGCCACGTACGGCATGGACTACCGCACCGACGAGCCCTACGCGGAAACGACGGGCACGTCCGCGCCGGGCACGGTGCAGCCCCACCACTGGTGGGCGGTCTCGCCCGGCCTGAGCGGCATGGCCTTCCTCACCGGCCATCCGGCGTCGGCCTGGAACGACAGCCTGTTCCTGGGCGCGCTGGCCGACGAGAATCTCATCCGCCTGTCGCTGGACGGCGACAGCATCGTGGCCGAGGAGCGCCTGCTCGGCGACCTGGGCGCGCGCATCCGCGACGTGCGCGTCGGCCCCGACGGCGCGGTGTACGTGCTGACCGACGCCGACGACGGCGCCCTGCTTCGACTCGACGCACCCGTGACGGACTGACCATGCCCAACCCAGAGAACAACCGCACCCTCCGCCTGGCGCTGCTGATCGACGCCGACAACAGCAATCCCGCGCGCCTGCCGCAACTGCTTGCCGAAATCGCCAAGTACGGCACCGCCAGCGTGCGCCGTGCCTACGGAAACTGGACCTCCGGCCACCTGGGCGGCTGGAAGGCGGGCCTGCTCGACCACTCCATCCAGCCGATCCAGCAGTTCAACTACACGACCGGCAAGAACGCGACCGACAGCGCGCTGATCATCGACGCGATGGACCTGCTCTACACCGGCCGCCTCGACGGGTTCTGCATCGCCTCGTCCGACAGCGACTTCACCCGCCTGGCCGCGCGCATCCGCGAGCAGGGCCTGGTCGTCTACGGCTTCGGCGAGCGCAAGACGCCGCACCCCTTCGTGGCCGCCTGCGACAAGTTCATCTACACGGAACTGCTGGGCGACGACGAGGACAAGCCGGCGAAGGCGACGAAGCAGGCGACGCCCAAGCTCAAGCAGGACCGCAAGCTCACCACCCTGTTGCGCAAGGCGGTGGACGCGGCGTCCGACGACAGCGGATGGGCGCAGCTCGGGGCGATCGGCAGCAACCTGCAGCGCCTCGCGCCGGACTTCGACTCGCGCACTTACGGTTACCGCAAGCTCCGCGACCTCGTCGCGGCGCAGGGCGGCTTCGAGATCGAGGAACGCACCGGCGCCGACGGCAAGTCCAACGCCGTCTACATCCGCGCCAAATAGCTCCGCCCCCCACCTCCCTGTAGGAGCCGCTTCAGCGGCGATGCTCTTGCTCTTTCCTGCGGGCGCCAGCGTTGTGTCGGAGCGCGGTCGCGGTGCTCACCGCCCGATCGTCACGCTCGCCGCTGAAGCGGCGCCTACAGGAGGGGGGGTTGGGCGGTGTAGGTGAGGCGGCGGTCGACGATGCGGGCGGCGCTGGTGTAGGGATGCTCCTCGGTGCGGGTCGGCGTCATGAGGTGGAGGACCGTCCAGCCGCACGCCTTGAAGTCGTCGCTGATCAGCGCCCGGTGGCACTGCCACCACATCGCCTCCGCGCACATCACCGCCGTCGGGCGATCCAGTGCCACCGCGGCCAGCGCGTCACGCGCGTCCTGCCACGGCCGCGTCTCCATGTAGTCCGCATAGCCGCGGAAGCTCGTGTTGCGCCACGTGTCGTTGCGCGAGTCCGGCGACGGCCGCCGGCGTCCGCCCAGGTCCACCATCGGCAGGTACTCGATGCCCGCTTCCGGCAGCGCGCGCGCCATCGCCTCCCCGGAGAACTGCGGGTTGCGGCGCGAGCCCGCGAAGCGCCGCACGTCCACCAGCGTCGCGATCCCGGCGGCCTGCAGCATCCCCGTGAACTCCTCCCACGGACGCGTGGAATGGCCGATCGTCCAGAGCGTCCCGGTGCCTCCCATGCCCGACAGTCTCGACGATCCCGCATGAAAGGCCCTTGACGTGAACAGGGCTAGGCTGGCCCCGACCGACGGAGCCCCCGCGACGGAGACCGCCATGACCGCTGCGCCGAACGGCGTCGCCCGCACCGCGCAGATCGTGCGCTTCCTGCTGAAGTACCGCAGCGCCGGCGTGTTCACCGGCCTCGACCTGGAAACGGCCGCCGCCCAGGTAAACGACGCGCCCGCGGCCGGGAAGCCGGAGGAGTTCGTCGCCGACCTCGAGGCGCTGGGCCCCACCTTCGTCAAGATCGGGCAGGCCCTCTCCACGCGCCCGGACATGGTGCCGCCTGCGTACCTGGCCGCCCTGGAGCGGATGCAGGACAACGTCGCACCGATTCCCTTCGCGCAGGTGCGCGAGGTGGTCGAGGAGACGCTCGACGTGCGCCTGACCAAGGCGTTCGCCGCGTTCGACGAGGAACCGATCGGCTGCGCGTCGCTCGCGCAGGTGCACCGCGCACGCCTGCGCGACGGACGCGAGGTCGCCGTCAAGGTCCAGCGCCCGTGCATCGAACCGCAGATCCGCGGCGACCTCGACGCGATCGGGTCGCTGGCCAGGCGTGCCGACGCCCACACGAGGATGGGACGCGACGTCCACTTCGCCGACTGGGTGCAGGAATTCCGCCGTGCCCTGCTCGGCGAGCTGGACTACCGGATCGAGGCGGAGAACCTCGAGCGCTTCCGCGAACACCTGGAGGACTACCCGGAACTGTTCGTGCCCGCGCCGCTGTGGGACCTGTGCGGCGACAAGGTACTGACCATGGAGCTGGTGGAGGGCACCAAGGTCACCGAGGTGTCCGGCCTGCGCCGCACCGAAGCGCACCTCGACGGGCTGGCCCGCGCCCTGCTGCGCGGCTACCTCGACCAGGTGTTCGTGCACGGCGAGATCCACGCCGACCCGCACCCGGGCAACCTGCTGCTCACCCACGACGGGCGGCTGGCGCTGTTCGACATGGGCATGATCGCGCACGTGCCGCCGCGCATGCGCGAACGCCTGCTCAAGCTGCTGTTCGCCGCCGTGGACGGCCGCGGCGAGGCCGTGGCCTGGGAGACCATCGCGATGGGCACCCGGCTGGAGAGTTTCGACCCGGGCCGCTACCAGCGCGAGGTCGGCCAGATGGTGGCGAAGTACGCCGCGCACGCGTCCGGCAACACCATGTCGGAGGGCCGCCTGATGCTCGACCTGGTGCGCCTGGGCGCCGCCTGCGGCCTGCGCACGCCGCCCGAGCTCAGCCTGCTGGGCAA